>NZ_BAAHAF010000028.1:0-11254 GCF_054777815.1 Angustibacter speluncae
GACGCGGCGTCGGCGAGCAGCGACAGCTCGGTCTGCCGGTCGGCGACGGCGCGCTGGGCGTCGAGCGCGTGCGCCCGGGCGTCGCGGGCGGCCAGGCCGCCCACGACGAGGCACCCGAGCACCGCGAGCGCGGCGAGCGCCACGACGAGGACGACGACGCGGCGCACCCGTCGGCGCGGCCGACGCTGGGAGGAGGGCACCCGCCGAGGGTACGGTCGGGGAGTCGTGCGCGAGGCGAGCCCGCGAAGGTCGTGACGGGTGCGGGACCCCGGAGGCACACCTGTTCCGCCGATCGGGCTACCGGGTGACCCTGGGTCCACCGAACGGGCCCCGCTGCGCGAGGGACGATGGGGCGGATCCGCGAAACCGGGATCCGGGTGAGGTGGAGGCCGACTACATTCGGTCACGTCGTGGTCCCCGCCACCTCCTGCCGGCCCGTCCGGTCCCCGAGGTGGACGGGAGACGTCCGGCCGGTGAACGACGCAGGGGGTGTCGAGGGTGGGAGCAGGATCTCCGTCGGGTGGTGAGCCCGAGGCGGGCGATCGCGTCGACGTGCGCGGCGACCGGCTCGAGGTGGTGCACCACGACCGGCTCGAGGTCGTCGACGACGCCCGCCCGCGGCCGGACGACCGGCTCGACCTCGTGCGGGCCGACCACCTCGACGTCGTGCCGGGCCAGCCGACCACCGAGCCGGCCGTCCCGGTCGCCGAGCGCCGCCACGCCCCGGTCGGCGAGCGGCTCTCCTGGGCGACCGGGCTGCCCTTCCACCGCGACGACCTGCCCGACCCCGAGGGCCTGCGCCGCGCCGCCGAGCGCCGCCGGTCCACCTGGGTGCTCCCGCTGCAGCGGCGGATGGCCGCGACCGACGCCCTCTGCGCGTTCGTCGCGATGGGCCTCGGCCTGTGGAGCCTGCCCGCGACCTCGCACCTGTGGCTGCCGGGCGCGTTCGTCTGGGCCGTGGCCTGGCTCTCGCTGCTGTCGCTCGTGCGCGGCTACGACCGCCACCTGGTGGGTGACGGGCCGGAGGAGTTCCAGTCGGTCCTGCGCGCCGCCGTGCTCTCGATCGCGATCATGGGCGTCGTCGCGTTCTCGCTGCAGCTGCTGCTGCCGCGCCGCGCGGTCCTGGTCGCCGTCCCCGCGACGATGCTGCTCACCATGCTGGCGCGCTACGTCTGGCGCCGCCGTCTGCACCGCCGCCGCGGGGCCGGCGCCGCCATGCTGCGCACGCTCGTCGTCGGCGAGCCGCTCGCCGTCGCCTCGCTCAGCACCGACCTGGCGCGCGAGCGCCACCACGGCCTCGAGGTCGTGGGCAGCTGCATCCCGGTGCGCGGTCCCGACATCGACCCCGCCGCCGGCGTCGACGTGCTCGGCGTCATCTCCCAGGTCCCGCAGGTCGTGGTCGACCACACCATCGACGCCGTCATCGTCGTCGGCTCGAAGCTGACGGGGCCGTCCCTGCGGCGCCTGTCCTGGGCGCTCGAGAGCACCGGTGCCGAGCTGATGGTCGCGCCCGGCCTGATCGAGGTCACCGGGCCGCACGTGTCCCTGCGGCCCGCCGCCGGGCTGTCGCTGCTGCGGGTCGAGCGGCCGTCGAACAGCTCGGGCCGCCTGCTCGGCAAGGCCGTGCTCGACCGGGTCGTGGGCGTCGGCGCGGCGCTCGCCGCCCTGCCGGTCGTGCTGGTCGCCGCGCTGCTCGTCCGGGTCACCAGCCCCGGCCCGGCCTTCTACCCGCAGCGCCGGGTCGGCCGCGACGGCGTGCCGTTCACGATGTGGAAGCTGCGCAGCATGGTGCAGGACGCCGACCGGCTCCGCGCCGAGCTCGCCCAGGACAACGAGGGCGACGGCCTGCTGTTCAAGATGAGGCGCGACCCCCGGATCACCCCGGTGGGGCGCTTCCTGCGCCGGTTCTCGGTCGACGAGCTGCCCCAGCTGTGGAACGTGGTGAAGGGCGACATGAGCCTGGTCGGCCCGCGCCCGCCGCTGGTCGAGGAGTACGAGCAGTACCACGACGAGATCCACCGCCGGCTGCGCGTGCGGCCCGGCCTGACCGGCCTGTGGCAGGTCAGCGGGCGCTCCGACCTCACCTGGGACGAGTCGGTGCGGCTCGACCTGCGCTACGTCGACAACTGGTCGCTGGCGATGGACCTGCAGATCCTGTGGAAGACGGCCCGCGCCGTCGTCGTGGGCTCGGGGGCGTACTGATGGCCGTGACCGCGCACCCGTCCACCGCGACGGGTACCCGGCGCGACGTCCTCGACGGCGCGCGCGTGCTCCTCGTCGGCGTGAACTACTGGCCCGACACCACCGGCATCGCGCCGTACACCACCGGCGCGGCCGAGCACCTCGCCTCGCTCGGCGCCCGGGTGCGGGTCGTCACCGGCATCCCGCACTACCCGGCCTGGGTCCCCTCGCCCGACCACCGCGCGCCGCTCAGCCGCGAGCACCGCAACGGCGTCGAGGTCGCACGCGCCCGCCACTACGTGCCGGCCCGTCAGGACGCCCTTCGCCGCGCCGCGTTCGAGGCCAGCTGGCTGCCGGGCGCGGCCCTGCAGGACGCCGCCTCGCGCGCCGACGCCGTCGTCGCGATCAGCCCGTCGCTCGCGGCGCTGCCGATGGCCCGCTGGGCCGCCGGGCGACGCCGCGTCCGGTGGGCGGCCGTCGTGCAGGACCTGATGGGCAACGCGGCCGCCAACGGCGGCGTGCGCGGCGGCGCCCGCGTGTCCGGCGTCGTCGGCGGCGTCGAGCGGACGATGCTGCGCAGCGCCGACCTGGTCGGCGTCATCGGCGAGGGGTTCGGCGACGCCGTCCAGCGGATGGGCGTCGACCCGGCCCGGGTCCGGCTGCTGCCCAACTGGTCCCACGTCACGCCGTCGCCGAGCGACAAGGCGACCGCCCGTGCGCGGCTGGGCTGGCGGCAGGACGCCCTCACCGTCGTGCACACCGGCAACATGGGTGCCAAGCAGGGCCTCGAGAACGTCGTGCTGGCGGCCCGCGAGGCGCACCGCCGCGGCACCGAGGTCGACCTCGTGCTCGTCGGCGACGGCAGCAGCCGCCGCGAGCTCGAGGCGCTCGCGGCCGGCGTCCCGACCCTGCGGTTCGTCGACCCGGTCGACGACGACCTCTACCCCGAGGTGCTCGCCGCGGCCGACCTGCTGCTGCTGAACGAGCGGCCCGACATGGTCGAGATGTCGCTGCCCAGCAAGCTCACCTCGTACCTGGTCTCGGGCCGGCCCGTCGTCGGTGCCGTCCCCGCCCACGGCTGGACCGCCACGGTCCTCGACGAGTCGGGTGCGGCCGTCCGGGTGGACCCGGCCGACCCCGGCGCCCTGCTCGACGCCGTGACCCTGCTCGCGGGCGACCCCGAGGCGTGCGAGCGGATGTCCGCCGCCGGGGTGGCCTACGCCCGTTCCCGCTACGGCGCCGACGCCGGCGTGGGACGGTACGCGGACCTGGTGCGCGAGCTCCTCGACCCCTCGCACGGCCCATCTGACCACCACCTGCGCGAGACCGTCTCGCGTGCCACACCGGAGGACTCATGACCATCGAGGCGGAGCTCGATCAGCTCACCGCGCCCGCGCAGACCACCTTCCGCTACGACGTGTGCGTCGTCGGCACGGGCCGCGTCGGCCTGCCGCTCGCGCTGTCGCTGATGGAGGCCGGGCTCGAGACGATCGGCGTCGACACCGACCCCCACCTGCGCGACAGCGTGAACCGCGGCCGGATGCCGTTCTCCGAGCCCGGTTTCGACGAGCTCGTCGGCAGCCGCCGGCTGGTCGTCGAGGCCGACGCCGAGGTCGTGGCGCAGTCGCGGGCGATCGTCATCACGGTCGGCACGCCGCTGATGAACCACGTCGAGGCCGACCTGTCCCAGATCCACAAGGTGCTCGCGAACATCCGGCCGTACCTGCGCCCCGACCAGCTGCTCTGCCTGCGCAGCACCGTGGGCCCCGGCACCACCGAGTTCGTCCGCAAGTGGATCGAGCGGCACACCGACCTGCGCGTCGGCGTCGACCTGTTCCTCGCCTTCTGCCCCGAGCGCATCGCCGAGGGCAAGGCGCGCGAGGAGCTGCACACGCTGCCGCAGATCGTCGGGTCGCAGGACCCCGAGAGCGGCCGCCGCGCCCAGGAGCTGTTCGGCCGGCTGACGAAGGAGACGCTGCCGACCGACTGGAAGTCGGCCGAGCTGGTCAAGCTCTTCAACAACATCCTGCGCTACGTGCACTTCGCGCTGGCGAACCAGTTCGCCCTGGTGGCCGACGACTTCGGCGCCAACATCCACGAGATCCGCGCCCTGGCCAACCACGGCTACCCCCGCTCGTTCCTCGCGGCGCCCGGCATGACCGCCGGCACCTGCCTGCGCAAGGACTTCGGGATGCTCAACGAGTGGTCGCCGTACCCGGACATGCTGCTGTCGGCGTGGAAGATGAACGAGTACGTGCCGGCGTTCCTGGTGCAGCACCTGTCGCAGCGGGTCGACCTGCACGACCAGGTCGTCGCCGTCCTCGGCTTCACCTTCAAGCAGGACACCGACGACCTGCGCGACAGCCTGGCGCCCAAGCTCTGGCGGTACGTCAACCGGCAGATGCCGGTCGAGGTGCGGGTCACCGACCACCACCTCGCCGACCCGATCCCCGAGCCGTCCGCGGGCAACCCGCGCAACTGGGACCTCGACGAGGCCCTCGACGGCGCCGGCGTGGTCTTCGTCGCGACGAACCACACCGGCTACCGCGAGGCGCTGCAGCGCCTGGCGCGCAAGGCCCCCGACACCTGGGTCGCCGACATCTGGAACGTCGGCGGCACCGACCAGATCTTCTACCGCGCCGGCGAGGTCCTCGCCGGGGCGACCACGGACGGAGAGAACGCGTGAAGGTCCTGCTGACCGGGGGGAGCGGGTTCCTCGGGTCCTCGCTCTGCCGCGACCTGGCCGAGGCCGGCCACGACGTGGTCGTCCTCGACGACAACAGCCGCGGTCGGGCCGACCGCCTGCTCGAGATGGGGTCGAACGTCCGCCTCGTCGAGGGCGACATCCGCGACGCCGACACCGTGCTGCGCGCCACCGAGGGCGTCGAGGTCGTCTACCACCTCGCCTACATCAACGGGACGCGCTACTTCTACGAGCGGCCGGCCGACGTGCTCGAGGTGGGCATCAAGGGCACCCTCAACACGATCGAGGCGGCGCTCGCCCACGGCGTGCGGCGCTACGTACTCGCCTCCACCAGCGAGACCTACAACGAGCCCGAGACGGTCCCGACCCCCGAGTCCGAGCCGCTGAAGATCCCGGACGTGCTGAACCCGCGGTTCAGCTACGGCGGCGGCAAGATCGCGTGCGAGCTGATGGCGCTGCACATGGGCGCGCCGCGCGGCCTCGAGACGGTCGTCTTCCGCCCGCACAACTTCTACGGGCCCGACATGGGCAACGAGCACGTCATCCCCGAGATCTCGCGCCGCGTGGTCGAGGTGAGCGAGGGCCTCACCAAGACCGCGATCGACCTGCCGATCCAGGGCGACGGGTCCGAGACCCGCTCGTTCTGCTTCGTCACCGACGGCTCGGCCGGTGCCCACCTGGTGGGCGAGCGGGGCGCGCCCGGCGAGATCTACCACCTCGGCACCGAGCGCGAGCTCAGCATCGCCGACCTGGTGCGCCTCATCGGTTCCTCGCTCGGCGTCGAGGTCACGCCGGTGCCCGGTCCGCTGCGCGCCGGCGGCACCACCCGGCGCTGCCCCGACATCACCAAGGCCCGCGCGCTCGGGTTCGAGCCGAGGGTCGAGCTGGAGGAAGGCGTCGCCCGCACCGCCCGCTGGTACGCCGACACCGTGCTCGGCGCCACGGCAGGGGCGCGGTGACCGCACCCTCCGCCTCGTCCGGCGCGCCCGCCGGCGAGTCCGTCGTGCTGCCCGACCCGGCGTCGCTGGCCGGGCGGCGCGTGGCGGTCACCGGCGCGCGCGGGTTCCTCGGCAGCCACGTCGTCGCCGAGCTCGAGCGGGCGGGCGCGCAGGCGCTGCCCGTCGCGTCCGACCGCTACGACCTGGTCGACCGCGAGGCCGTGCGACGCATGTACGCCGACCTGCAGCCGTCCGTGGTGGTGCACGCGGCCGCCGCGGTCGGCGGCATCGGCGCGAACGTGGCCAACCCGGGGCACTTCCTGCACGCGAACGCGGTGATGGGGCTGCACCTGCTCGACGAGGCCCGGCTCGCCGGCCTCGAGCGCTTCGTCCTGGTGTCGACCACGTGCACCTACCCCGAGGACGCGCCCAACCCGCTGCGCGAGGACACCATCTGGGACGGCGCCCCCACCGGCGCCACCGGTCCCTACGGGATGGCCAAGCGCCTCCTGCACGAGGCGTGCGCCACCTTCGAGCGGCAGTACGGCCTGTCGAGCGCGGTCGTCGTGCTGGCGAACCTGTACGGACCCGGTGACCACTACGCGCCCGAGACCAGCCACGTCGCGCCGATGATGGCGCGCCGCTACCTCGAGGCGGCCCGCGACGGCGTCGACGAGGTCGTGAACTGGGGCTCGGGCACGCCGACGCGCGAGTTCCTCCACGTCACCGACGCGGCCCGGGCCCTGGTGCTGGCCGCCGCGTCGGGCTGCGGGAGCGCGCCGATCAACGTGGGCACCGGTCGCGAGACCTCGATCCGCGAGCTGGCCGAGGTGCTGGCCGCCGCCGCGGGGTACGAGGGCACCACCCGGTGGGACACGACCCGCCCGGACGGCACGCCGCGCCGGGTGCTCGACGTCTCACGGGCCGAGACGGTGCTGGGGTTCCGGGCCCGGGTCGGGCTCGAGGACGGCATGGCCGGGACGGTCGCGTGGCTGCGGGAGGAGCTCGCCGGCGTCCACGCCTGAGTGACGGCCCCGGCGGGCAGATCGGGCGTCTCGCCGGGCCGGGTCACCCACCCACCGGCCCAGGCGTGACGGTGGGTGACGGGATCGTCGCTTTCGGTGATGGGCCGTACAGGTGCTAGCGTCCTGCGTCGATACACGGAGTACCCGTCAGGACTACTCCGCACGGGGATGCTGGGCCGAGGTGGTCCAGCGTGCAGTCGACACACGCAGTCAGCACCAGGAGTCCCCCGTATGCCCCGCCACGCCCAGCGATCGTCCGCCGCGCGCCCGCCGGTCCGCCGCACCACCACGTCCCGTCACCGCGCCGAGCCCCCCTCCGCGCCGCGCCGGGTCAGCGTGCGGCCCGCGATCGCCGGTGTCGTCGCCGCGAGCACCCTCGCGCTGCTGGCGGCGCTGCTGCCCGGCCAGGGCTGGTGGGCGGCGGCCGACGACCTCGGCGACGAGCAGACGCTCGACGCCAAGGCGTGGTTCCGGGCTTCCGAGGACGTCACCCTCACCGCCGGCCGCACCAACCGCGGCGCGGAGACGGTGCTGCAGGTCGCGCCGCAGGGCGACCGCACGCTGCTGAAGTTCGCCACGAACGACCAGGGCGAGCTCGCCACCGCCACCCTGAGCGTCCACGTCGCCGAGCTGGGTGGTCCGGTGCGCCTCGCGGTGCGCGGCGTCACCGCCGACGGCTGGACCGAGTCGACGGCCACCGCCGAGGCCGCCCCCGCGCCCGGCGCGCCGGAGGAGTCGACGCCGACCGTCGAGGTCACCGGGGCCGGCTGGGTCGACCTGCCCGTGCCCACCACGCTGGTGCGCTCGCCGCAGGCCGCGCTCGAGGTCGTCGCCGTCGCCGGCGACGCCGGCATCAACATCACCAGCCGCGAGGGCGGCCAGGCCCCCGTGCTGGGCCTCACCTGGAAGCCGTGGGCCGGCAAGCCGGTCCCGACGCTGACCACCAGCCCCACGACGTCGCCGACGACCTCCCCGACGACGTCGCCGACGACGCCGCCGAGCAGCTCGACCACGACCTCGCCGTCGACCACGGCCTCGCCGACGACGACCACACCGACCTCCTCGCCGTCGCCCACGACGACGAGCCCGGGCGTCCTGCCGTTCGACATGACCGTCGACCCGCGCAGCACCCAGCGGCTGGCCTTCGCGCACTACTTCACGCCGTACCCGGTCTCGATGGACGACAAGGATGCGGCGAGCGACTACTACACCCGCAACTACCTCAGCCCGACCGGGGAGAGCGGCAAGCACGCGGCCTACGGCGGCCTGCTGCGCGACCGCCCGCTCCCGCGGCCGGTCATCGGCAGCGGGTGGCGCGACGCCGACCTGCGCACCGAGGTGCGCCAGGCCCGGGCGGCCGGGCTCGACGGCTTCACCGTCGACGTCCTGAACATCCGCGGCACCAACTGGGACCGCATCGTCGCCCTGCTCGCGGCCGCCAAGGCCGTCGACCCGGACTTCATGATCGTGCTGCAGCCGGACATGACGACGCTGAACGACGAGACGCCGGAGGCCCTCGCGACCGCGATGGCCCAGCTCGCCGACCAGCCGTCGGCCGGGCGCCTGTCCGACGGCCGGCTGATCATCAGCCCGTTCAAGGCCGAGGCGAAGTCGGCGTCCTGGTGGGGCTCGTGGATCACCACGATGCGCACCCAGCACGGCGAGAACGTCGCGTTCGTGCCGACCTTCCTGGACTGGCGGGCCAACATGGACGCCTTCGCCCCGATCAGCTACGGCTTCTCCGCCTGGGGCGAGCGCAGCCCGGCGCAGACGGCCAGCATGGTGGGCGCGGGCCAGAAGGCCGACCAGCTCGGCAAGATCTGGATGGCGCCTGTCGCGGTGCAGGACGTGCGGCCGAACCAGAGCACCTACTGGGAGGCCGGCAACACCGAGACCCTGCGCGGGTCGTGGAACGCGGCCATCCAGGGCGGCGCCGAGTGGGTGCACATCCCCACCTGGAACGACTACTCCGAGAACGCCTCGATCGCGCCGTCGGCCAACCACGGCTACACGTTCGTGGACGCCTCGGCGTACTGGATGACGCAGTGGAAGAAGGGCACCGCCCCGACGCTGAAGCGCGACGCGGTCTACGTCACCAGCCGCATCCAGCCGGTGGCGGCCCGCCCGACCTTCGCGCAGACCAAGCTGATGACGCTGCGGAGCAACTCGATCCCCGCCCGCGACACCGTCGAGGCGCTGGTCTTCCTCACCGCGCCGGCGACGATCAAGGTCACGGTCGGCAGCACGGTGCACACCTGGGAGGCGCCGGCCGGCGTGAGCGCGAAGACCTTCCCGCTCGCCACCGGCACGGTGAAGGCCTCGATCACCCGCGGCGGGTCGACGATCGGGACGGCGCAGCTGCCCAAGCCGGTCACGTCCACGCCGTACGTGCAGGACCTCAGCTACTACGGGGACGGCAGCCTGCGGTGACGGTGGGGCCGTCCGGGGGACCTCACCGGTCTCCCTGACACCCTCCGGAGCCGTCGTTAGCATTGGGGGCGTGGCCGCCGCGCGGGCGGCCCGCCGAGGCGCGACCGGAGGGGCTGCATGGAGGTCTCCGACTACCTGGCAGCCGTCCGGCGGCGGTGGCGGGTGGCGGTGGCGAGCGTCCTGCTCGGGGTGGTCGCGGCCGTCCTGGTGAGCTGGCAGACCACGCCGCAGTACACCGCCACCAGCCAGTCGTTCGTCACCCTCGGGGGCGACGCCGCCGACACCAGCGGGCTGTACCAGGAGTCGCAGTTCACCGTGCAGCGGGTGAAGTCGTACACCCAGCTGGTGTCGAGCCCGCTCGTGCTCCAGCCGGTGGTCGACCGCCTCGACCTCACCGAGTCCACCTCGTCGCTGGCGCGGCGGGTGAGCGCGAAGAGCCCGCTGAACACGGTGCTCATCGAGGTGACCGCGACCGACGCCGACGCCGCGACGTCGGCCCGCATCGCCGACGCGGTCTCGCTCGAGCTCGCCAGGACGATCGAGGAGCTCGAGGCCCAGCGCGGCGGCACCTCGGCGGTGCGGGTCAGCCAGACCCGGCCGGCCGTCGAGCCCGACGCCCCGACCAGCCCCCGCCCGGCGCTCAACCTGGCCCTCGGCCTGGCCCTGGGCCTGGCCGGCGGGCTCGCGCTCGCGGTGCTGCGCGACCGGCTCGACACCACCGTGCGCACCCGCCGCGACCTCGACGAGCTGCTGCACGCCCCGTACCTCGGTGGGGTCGGCGACGACCGGGCGCTCGAGCGCGGCCCCCTCGCCGGCGACCACCTGCTCAGCACGACCGGCGAGCAGTTCCGCACGCTGCGCACCAACCTGCAGTTCGTCGACATCGACGAGCCCGTGACGAGCCTGGTGCTCACCTCGGCGGGTCCGGGGGAGGGCAAGACCACCACCGCGTGCAACCTGGCGGTGACGCTGGCCCGGTCCGGTGCGCTCGTGTGCCTGGTCGACGCCGACCTGCGGCGTCCGAGCGTGGCCCGCTACCTGGGCCTGGAGGGCGAGGTCGGCCTCACCGACGTCGTCGTCGGCCAGGTGCCGCTCGACGACGCGCTGATCGGCTGGGGCGGCCTGACCACCCTGTCGGTGCTGCCGTCCGGCATGCGGCTGCCCGACCCCAACTCGCTGCTGGCCTCCGAGCGCCTCGGTCGCACGATGGCCGCGCTCGTCGAGCGCTTCGACGTCGTCGTCGTCGACGCGCCGCCGCTCGGGCCCGTCACCGACGCCGCGATCCTGGCCCAGCGCACGGACGGCCTGGTGCTCGTCGCCCGGCACGGCCGCACCCGCCGGGCCGCGCTCACCGACGTCCGCCGCCAGCTCGACCACGCCCGCGCGCGGGTGCTGGGGTCGGTGCTCACCTTCGCCCCGCGGCGCAACGCCGAGGCCTACGGCTACACCCCGGTCGAGGAGGCCGCCGCGACCGGCGGCGGGCTCGCGGGTGCGTTCTCGCGCCGCCGCTCGCCGGGCGCGGCCGGGTCGGACAACGCCGGCACGGGTGAGGCGACCACCGCGCAGGGCCTGGCGCGACCGGACCGGGTCGGCTCCGGCCGGTGAAGCGACCCGCAGCGGTCCCGCGGGGACCGGCGGCGGCCGACGCCGATCGCCTGCCGGTGGTGCTGCTCGTCTGCCAGGCCAACGTCTGCCGCTCGCGCGCGGCCGAGGAGCTGCTGCGCCGGCGGCTGACGTCCGTGGGGCTGGCGCTCGACGTGCGCTCGGCCGGCACCGCCGCGCCCGCCCACGCCCGCCGCTGCCCGTCGATGGACGCGCTGCTGCGCGCCCGCGGGCTCGAGCTGCCCACCGACGACGGCACCCGCCAGCTCGACGCCGCGGTGCTCGAGCGCGCGTCGCTGGTGCTGGTGGCCGAGCGCCGGCACCGTGCGCACGCCGCCCGCGTCGACCCGGCCGCCCGCAGCCGCACGTTCACC
>NZ_BAAHAF010000029.1:0-701 GCF_054777815.1 Angustibacter speluncae
CCAGGCCGGGTCGGCGACGGCGCCGACGGGTGTGTCCGCCAGCAGGTCGAGCACCAGGCGCCGCAGCTCGGGCTCGGCCGGCCTGGCCACGCCGGGGGACAGCGCCGCGTGCACCGTCCCGCGCACGTCGCGCGTCCCCACCGCGGCGGGCGAGCCGGGATGGCGCGTCCAGCCACCCGCGAGCGCCACCCAGCGCCGCGCCGGGTCGAGGTCGAGCCACGCGTCCGCCTGCCCGGTCGGGACGAGCGCGGGCACCTGCTCGGCGTCCGGCACGACCAGGCCGGCGGCGGCGGCGAGCTCGACCACCCAGGCCGCCACGCCCTCGTCGGTCTCCAGGTGCGCGGCGGTCGCCCGCAGGTCGCGCACCGCCAGGCCACCGGAGCGCAGCGCGGCCGGGGGGTCGTCGCCCCAGGCCACCAGCAGCTGCTCGACCAGCCGCACCACCTCCGCCGCCGCCCCGGCCGCCTGCCGGTCGACGCGGGCGGGGTCGCGCAGGTCACCGGCGGGCGCCACCGGTGCGGGATCCAGGCCGGGGTGCACCCGGCCGCCGCGCAGCGCGGTGCCGACCTCGCGGGGCAGCACGACCCGCTCGTCGTCGACGGGGACGACGAGCCCGTGCCGCAGCGCCCACGCCAGCGGGGAGCCGTCCGAGCGGCGGGTGCCGACGCTGCCGACCGGCGTCCCGGCGTCGAGCCGGGCGA
>NZ_BAAHAF010000030.1:0-28217 GCF_054777815.1 Angustibacter speluncae
GTGCACGAGCGTGCGCGCGCCGACCAGCACCGCGGTGCCCGCGCCGCGGCGGCCGCCTGCCACGAAGGTCAGGCCGGCGCGCTGGGCGACGACGGCGAGCTGGCGGCGGGTGGCGACCAGCCGCGGCGCCTCCTGCAGGCACACGACGTCGGGGCGGGCAGCCAGCAGCACGCGCCGCACGGCCCACGGGTCGCCGAGCATGTCGCGGACGTTCCAGGACAGCACCCGCAGGACGTCGTCGCTCACGCGGACGCCTCGTGCCGGGCCAGGTCGGCCATGCCCACCAGGCCCGCGAGCGGCCCGAGCTCGGCGCCGACCAGCCGGGCCTGCGGACGGTACCCGCGTCCGGTCAGGTTGCGCGAGAACGCTTCTCGCGCCGGACCGAGCAGCAGCTCGCCCGCCTCGCTGACGCCTCCGCCGACCACGACGGTGCCGGGGTCGAGCGCCGCGGCGAGGTTGGCCACGCCGAGCCCGAGCCACTCCCCCACCTCGCGGACGATCTCGACCGACGCCGGGTCGCCGTCGCGGGCGGCCGCCGTCACGACCGAGCCGAGGACCGCGGACGGGTCGCCGCCGGCCCGCGCGAGCAGCTCGGCGGCGACGGGCGAGCCGCCGTGCGCGAGCTCACGCCCCTCCCGGCCGAGCGCGTTGCCGGACGCGTACTGCTCCCAGCAGCCGCGGTTGCCGCACTCGCAGCGCAGCCCGCCCGGCACGAGCACCATGTGGCCGAACTCGCCGGCCATGCCGAACCGGCCGCGCTCGAGCCGGCCGTCGGTGACCAGCCCGCCGCCGATGCCGGTGCCGAGGGTGAGGCAGACCAGCCGTGGCTCGCCGCGGCCGGCACCGAACCGCCACTCGGCCCAGGCGGCGCCGTTGGCGTCGTTGTCGATGAGGACGTCGCGGGACAGCCTGCGCGACAACGCCGCTCGCAGCGGTTCCCGACGCCAGGCCAGGTGCGGCGAGAACATGACCAGCTCGCGGTCGGCGTCGACGAAACCGGCGGCGCCGACCCCGACGCCGCGCACGTCGCGTCCGCACGCCGCCTCGACCAGCTCGAGGACGACGTCGGTGATGGTGTCCTCGACCGCCGCGACGTCGCGGCCGGGAGTGCTGCGGCGGCGGGTCGCGACGATGTCGCCGTCGGTCGTGACCAGCCCGGCGACGACCTTGGTGCCGCCGATGTCGACGCCGACGGCGAGCGGCCCACCGCTCCCGCCGTCCGCGGGCTCCACTAGGAGCGGCCGCCGGGCAGCACGTCGCGGGCGAGGTCGGCGGCGCCGATCATCCCGGCGTCGTTGCCCAGCCGCGCGGTCACCACCGGCGCCTGCGGGCGGTGCCCGCGGCCCATCAGCTCCGACCCGAAGCCCTGCCGGATCGGGTGCAGCAGCAGGTCCCCCGCCTGGCTCGCGCCGCCGCCGACCACGACCAGCTCGGGGTCGAGCACGGCGACCAGGCTGGCGAGGGTCTCGCCGAACTCGGTGCCGAACGCCGTCATCAGGGCGGTCGCCGCCTCGTCACCGGCCTGCGCGGCCGCCGTGACCATCTCGCCCTCGACCTTCGCCGCGTCGCCGCCCGCCTGCTCGAGCAGCGCCGCGTAGGTCTGCGGCTCGGCGGCCGCGAGCTCGCGGGCCCGGCGGGTGAGGGCCGACCCCGAGCCGTACTGCTCCCAGCAGCCGCGGTTGCCGCAGCCGCACAGCAGCCCGCGCGGCACCACCCGCAGGTGGCCGATCTCGGCGGCCATGCCGTACCCGCCCCGCAGCAGCGCACCGTCGCTCACCACGCCGCCGCCGATGCCGGTGCCGATCGTGACCAGCACCATGTCGTCGGCCTCGCGGCCGGCGCCGAACCGGAACTCGCCCCACGCGGCGGCGTTCGCGTCGTTCTCGATCACGACCGGCAGGTCGACCTCCGCCTGCAGCAGGTCGCGCAGCGGCTCGTCGCGCCAGGGCAGGTTCGGGGCGAACACGACCGTGGAGCGGGCGGAGTCGACGAACCCGGCGGCGGCGACGCCGACCGCCCCGACCTGGGTGCCGTCGGACAGCTCGCGCACCATCTCGGCGACGGAGTGCAGGATCGCGGCCGCGTGCTCCTCGGGGGTGTCGCGCCTGGCGCGCGCGACGACGGTCCCCCGCTCGTCGACCGCCGCAGCAGCGATCTTCGTCCCACCGATGTCGACGCCGACAGTGATCACGCCCCCGAGCGTAGTGCCACGTGCGGGACCTGACGGCAGGACGTCCGCGCCGGCGCAGTTGCGTTCAGGTAGAACGCACAACGGGACGCGACGCGGCTCAGTCGGTGACGTCGATGCGTTCGGTCGATGGTGTCGGGGCGGGCTCGTCCGCACCGGCCGGCGCCGGCCGCGGCGTCGCGCCCCCGTCGGCCCGGCCGGCCTCGGCGGTGAGCGCGGTGAACGCGGCGCCGAGCGCCCGCACCGCCTCGCCGAGGTGCACCAGAACGTCGGGGTGCCGGCGTCCGACGTGGTCGAGCGCCAGGCACACCGGGCAGACCCCGCACGTGGTCGGCAGGTGCCCCTCCGGCTCCGGAGCCGGGTCGCCAGGGTCCTGCGGGTCGGACGCCGGGCCGCGGGCCCACGCCGCGGCGGCGCCCTCGAGCGCGGCGAACAGCCGCGCCGTCTCCTCGTGGACGCCGCCCGGGGCGTCGTCGTGCTGCGGGCTCGTCACAGCGGCCGCCACAGCTCGGGGTCGGGCGCGAACCGCACCCGCAGCTCGCCGTCGCGCAGGGCCGCGCCGCGCACGCGGCACCGCCGCAGCGCGCTCGGCAGGTGCAGCACCCGCCGGGCGCCGTCGACCTGGACCAGCAGGTCGTCGCCGCGCCGGGCCAGGTCGACGTCCTCGCGCCGCGCCAGCGGCACCTGCAGCACCAGCACGAACTCCTCGCCGTCGCGCTCGACCTGCTGCGCGGGCCGCGCTGCGGCCCGCACCATCGGGTCGTCGTCGGCGTAGACGTCCCCGGCGACCTGCGCGAGCGCGTCCGGGCCGCCCGGCTCGGCGACCGCGTGCGGCGCGCGCAGCAGCGGCAGGCCCGCGAAGGCGTCGGCCGCGGCGGCCAGCACCCGGGCCTCGTGCGCGGCGCGCACGGCGCGCCAGGGGTCCTCGCCGGCGGGGACGAGGCGGTTCACCACGGCGGCGTCGACGACGTAGCCGTGCAGCGACAGGGACGTGTACGAGCGGCGCGCCTCGGCCAGCACCACCGAGTCGGGGGTGAGCACCAGCCGGACGCTGGTCGCCGGGTCGGTCAGGACGGCCCGCACGTCGGCGAGCTCGCGGGCGAGCCGGTGCAGCGCGTCGAGCACGGGGTCGCGGCCGGTACCGGCCAGGCCGGTGCGCACGGCGCGGGCGACCCGCCGCCCGACGGGCACGGCCCGGGCGAGGTACAGCGACAGCGCCTCCGGCAGCGCGAGCAGACGCAGCGTCTCGGCGGTCGGTGCGCAGTCGACCACGACGGCGTCGAAGGTGCCGCTGCGCACCTGGTCGCGCAGCTCGAGGAGGGCGAGCACCTCCTCGGCGGCCGGCAGCACCGTGAGCTCCTCGGCCGCCACCCGGTCGACCCCGAGCTCGTCGAGGGCCGCGACCAGGTGCTCCTGCACGTGCCGCCAGTGCGTCTCGAGGCGCGCCCGGGGGTCGACCTGCAGCCCGAACAGCCCGGGCTCGACCTCCTGGGGCACCGGGCCGAGCGGTCGGTCGAGGGCGTCGCCGAGGGAGTGGGCCTGGTCGGTCGACAGCACGAGCGTCTTCACGCCTCGCCGGGCCAGGTGCACCGCGGTCGCCGCGGCCACGGTGGTCTTGCCGACGCCGCCCTTGCCGGTGAGCAGCAGGGTGCGCGACGACAGCGGCGCGGACGGGCGGGTGCTCACCGCCCGCACCCTGCGGTCCCGAGCGGCACGCCGGGGACCGTCAGCCCTCGACCTGGCGACGCAGGCCCTTCAGGGCCGTGTCGACGACGGTCTTCTCGGCCTTGCGCCGCAGCAGACCCGGCAGCTTGAGCTTCGCGTCGACCGCCAGCCGGTACGTCACGTCGGTGCCGCCGCCCGCGGCGGACAGCTCGTACGCGCCGTCGAGGCCGTTCATCGTGCCCGCCTCGACCAGCGACCAGGACACCGTGCCCGTCCCCGCCTTGACGACCTTCCAGGTGTAGTCGAGGACGTAGGTGTCGCGGATCGGCGCCTGGTCGACGACGAAGCGCGCCCGGCTCGGCCGTCCGGCCTTGGTCTCGAGCACCTCGACCGACTTCACCCCCGCGACCCACTCGGGGTAGCGCTCGAGGTCGGCGATGACGGCGAGCACGGCGTCCGGGGACGCCTCGACGTGGGTGCTGGACTCGGTCGACTCGGCCATCCGTCGCCTCCTGCGGGGTCGGTTGCTGCACGGTGCTGCACGGGTGCCGCACGGTGCAGCCGTGGCAGGAGGCTACCGGCCGCGCCCGGTCGGCGACGCGCCCCGGGGGCGGCTCAGAGCAGGGCGCCGAGCACCGCCATCGCGGCGAGCAGCAGCAGCGTGAGGCCCACGGCCCCGCCGATCGCCAGGCCCGCCTTGGAGCCCTTCGACCCGGTCAGGCCACCGAGGCGCCCGCCGGGCTGGTCGGTGGTCTCCTGCGACAGCTGCGCCAGCATCTGCTCGGCCCGGTCGTCGAGCTCGGTGCGGTCGGCGGGAGGCCCGGCGTCCTCGTCCTCGTCGTCGCCGTCGCCGGTGCGGCCGTCGGTGCCGACCGCCGGGTCAGCGGCGGGCTGGGTCGCTCCGGCACGGGGCCGCACGGGCTCCTGCGGGCCGAGTGCCGGCTGCGGCGGGTCGAAGGCGGCGTAGCACTGCAGGCACCACCGCGCCGTCGGCGGGCGCACCGCCCCGCACGCGGGGCAGCGCCGCACCGGCGCCGCGGCCGGGGTGGTGGCATCGGTCATCTCGCTCATCTCCTGTTGGATCGGCGTGCCCGGCCGCGATCTTGACCCCCGGCACCGTCGCCGGCAGCGGGCGCACCGCGTTCGACCTCGTCCTTGAGCCGGTGCACGTGGTGCTTCCAGGCGGTGGCCCGACCGGCACGGAGCCGGTCGACCTGCGCCGGCGCGAGCCGCGCCGGCGTCAGCGGGTCGAGCCGCTGGTAGTGGTGCAGCACCGTCCCCCGGTCGCGCCACGGCTCGAGCCAGACCTCCGCGGTCCCCGTCCAGCGCACGACCGGCCGGCCGCGACCGGCGGGGCGCGCCGCGGCCGCGGGGACGACGGCCCACTGCACGCCCTTGTCGCCCCGGTCGCGGGTGACCTCGAGGGCGAGGTCGGGCCACCACGTCGCCCAGCGCGCGGGATCGCGCACCAGCGCCGCGAGCCGCGACGGCGGGACGTCGAGGTAGGTGTCGTCGACCAGGTCGAGCACGGGCACGGGGTCACTGTGGCACGGTCGACCCGGTCCGCCCGGCCGCGGATCGACCCGCCCGGCCGCGGATCGACCGGACGTGTGGTGCGCGCCACGCGGCGGGTGACCCGGCAGGTACCGACCAGTAGGGTCTGCCTCACACGCCGCCCCCGGATCGCAGGAGCTCCCCCGTGCGCGAGAGTCAGACCCCGGCCCTGGTGGAGGTCGATGCCTCGGCCAACATCACCGACTTCGTCGTCCGCAACGCCACCGACCGTCCCGCGCTCGTGGTGTACCGCCGCAAGGTCGGGTCGGCCTGGCACGACGTCACCGCCGCCGACTTCCTCGCCGAGGTGCAGGCCCTGGCCAAGGGGCTCGTCGCGGCCGGCGTGGGCGCGGGCGACCGGGTCGGGCTGATGGCGCGCACCCGCTACGAGTGGACGCTCACCGACGCCGCGATCTGGTTCGCCGGCGGCGTCACGGTGCCGATCTACGAGACCTCCTCCGCCGACCAGGTGCAGTGGATCCTCGGCGACTCCGGCGCCGTCGCCGTCGTGGTCGAGACCCCGGAGCTGCTCGCCACCGTCGAGCAGGTGCGGGGCGACCTGCCGTCCCTGGCGCGCACCTGGGTCGTCGACGCGGGCGACCTCGACACCCTGGCCTCGTCCGGCGGCGACGTCACCGACGACGAGCTCGAGCAGCGTCGCAGCGCGGCGGGCACCGACGACCTCGCCACGATCATCTACACCTCGGGCACCACGGGGCGGCCGAAGGGCTGCGAGCTCACCCACGGCAACTTCGTGGCGCTCACCGAGAACGCGACGAAGCGGATCGAGCAGGTGGTGCAGGCCGAGGGCGCCAGCACGTTGCTGTTCCTGCCGCTGGCGCACGTGTTCGCCCGGTTCATCCAGGTGCTCTGCATGGCCGGCGGCGCGACGATGGGCCACACCGCCGACATCAAGACGCTGCTGCCCGACCTGGCCGAGTTCCAGCCGACCTTCCTGCTCGCCGTCCCGCGCGTGTTCGAGAAGATCTACAACTCCGCCGAGCAGAAGGCCGAGGGCGACGGACGGGGCAAGATCTTCCGCGCCGCGGCCGACACCGCGATCGCGTACAGCAAGGCGCAGGACACCGGGTCGACCGGACTGCCGCTGCGGCTGCGCTACGCGCTGTTCGACAAGCTCGTGTACCCGAAGCTCCGGGCGGCGATGGGCGGTCGCGCCCAGTACGCGGTGTCCGGCGGCGCCCCGCTCGGCGAGCGGCTCGGCCACTTCTTCCGCGGCATCGGCCTGACCGTGCTCGAGGGCTACGGCCTCACCGAGACCACCGCCCCGCACTCGGTCAACGTCCCGGAGAAGACCAAGATCGGGACGGTCGGTCCGTCGCTGCCGGGCAACGCGGTCCGCATCGCCGACGACGGCGAGATCCTGCTCAAGGGGCCGCACGTGTTCCGCGGCTACTGGAACAACCCGGAGGCGACCGCCGAGGCGGTCGTCGACGGCTGGTTCCACACCGGCGACCTCGGCAGCCTCGACGACGACGGCTACCTGAAGATCACCGGACGCAAGAAGGAGATCCTGGTGACCGCGGGCGGCAAGAACGTCGCCCCGGCCGTGCTCGAGGACCGGCTGCGCGCCCACCCCCTGGTGAGCCAGTGCATCGTGGTCGGCGACGCCAAGCCGTACGTCGCCGCCCTGGTCACCCTCGACGAGGAGATGCTCCCGACCTGGCTGAAGAACAACGGCCTGCCGGAGATGTCGGCGAAGGAGGCGGCCGAGCACGAGGCCGTCCGGGCCGCGGTGCAGGAGGCCGTCGACGACGCCAACAAGGCGGTCTCGCGCGCGGAGTCGATCCGCCGGTTCGAGCTGCTCACCACCGACTTCACCGTCGAGTCGGGCCACCTCACGCCGAGCCTGAAGCTCAAGCGCAACGTCGTGATGGACGACTTCGCCGAGGCGGTCGAGGGCCTCTACGCCTGAGCGTGCTCGTGCCGCTCCTGCCGCGCCAGGCGGGAGCGGCGCCGGCCGTAGACGGCGTAGATCACCAGGCCGATCGCGAGCCAGACCACGAACCGCAGCCAGGTGTCGGTGGCGAGGTTCGCCATCAGCGCCACGCAGCAGACCGCCGACACCACCGGCAGCACCGGTGACAGCGGGGTGCGGAACGGCCGGTCCATGTCGGGCCGCGTCCGGCGCAGCACCGGCACCGCGATCGACACGACCAGGAACGCGAACAGCGTGCCGATGCTGACCATCTCGGCGAGCGCGTCGAGCGGCACGAACGCCGCGAGCAGGCAGACCGCGCCGATCGTGATGGCCGTGATGACGACCGGGGTGTTCCACCGCGGGTGCACCCGGGCGAGCCGCGGCGGCAGCAGGCCGTCACGGGCCAGCGCGTAGCCGATCCGCCCCATCGCCACCAGGTCGACCAGGATCACCGAGGTGAGCCCGGCGACGGCCGCGAGGCCGATCAGCACACCGGCCCAGCCCAGCCCCACGTCGCGGAACACCTGGGCGACGGCGTCGCCCTCGCTGAGGTCGGTGTACCTCACCATCCCGGTCAGGACGAAGCAGACGCCGACGTAGAGCAGGGTGCAGATGGCCAGGGTGCCCAGCAGCCCGACCGGCATGTCCCGCTTCGGGTTGCGGGTCTCCTCGCCGAGGTTGGCGACGGCCTCGAAGCCGCTGTAGGCGAAGAACACCACCGCGGCGGCGGTGAACACGCCCACCAGGCCGAAGGCCGTGGGCTCGACCCCGGTGAGGAACTGCCACACCGGCGCCTTGAGCCCGCCCAGCTGCTCGTCCGGGGGGATCGTCTCGGCCGGGGGCACGAACGGCGTCAGGTTCGCCGCCTTGACGAAGAACACGCCGACCCCGATGACGAACAGGCAGACCGACACCTTCACGACCACGAGCGTGTTGGTGACCCACGCCGACTCGCGGACGCCGACCAGCGCGACCACCCCGAGCACCAGGACGATCGCGACGGCCCCGAGGTTCACCACCGACTCCTCGCCGAAGAACGCCGACGGCAGCGCCGGGAAGACCCCGAGCACGTACCCCGACCACCCGCGCGCGACCACGGCGGCGCCGAGGGCGAACTCGAGGATGAGGTCCCACGCGATGATCCAGGCGAACACCTCGCCGATCGTCGTGTAGGCGTAGGTGTAGGAGCTGCCCGCCGCCGGCACCGCCGACGACAGCTCGGCGTAGCAGAGCGCGGCCAGCAGGCTCACCGCCCCCGCGATCAGGAACGAGACCATGATCGCCGGCCCGGCGCTGGTCTTGGCCTCCAGCCCGGTGAGGGTGAAGATGCCGGTGCCGATCACGATCCCGATGCCGAACCCGATCAGGTCGCGGGCGCGCAGCCGCTTCGCGAGCCGGCCACCGGCACCGGGCTCATCGCCGCCGTGCCCGTCCCCCTCCTCGGTGCCGACCTGGTCCAGCACGTCCTCGACGCTCTTGCGGCGCAGGATCCCCATGGGCGGGAACGCTAGGACCCGGCTGGCCGGTGCGCACCTCGTGCGATTCCGGGCACGCGGCGGGCGGGCGTCCCGCAGACTGGAGGGGTGGACCACACCCCGGCACCGGCCGACGCGCGCGTCCACCCCTCCCCCGACGGCCCGACAGCAGGCGACGGCCCGCCCGGCCCGGTCGTCGACGTGCGCGACCTGCGCGTCGGCTTCGGGGACGTCCTGGCCGTCGACGGCGTGAGCCTGCAGGTGCGTGCCGGTCAGGCCGTCGCGCTCGTGGGGCGCAACGGCGCCGGCAAGTCGACCACGCTCAAGGTGCTCGGGGGCGTGCAGCCGCCGTCGTCGGCCGAGCGGGTCCGGCTCGCGGGCGCGGACGCCGTCGCCGACCCGCTCGCCGCCCGCCGCGTCACGGGGTACTGCCCCGACGTCGGCGGCCTGGTGCCGCGGGCCACGCCCTGGGAGCACCTGCAGCTGTCCGCGCGGATGCGCGGGATGGGGCCGGACTGGACGACGCGGGCCCGCGACCAGCTCGAACGCTTCGACCTCGCCGGCGTCGCGCACCGGGTCTGCGCCGGCTTCAGCCACGGCATGTCGCGGCGGCTGTCGGTGCTGCTGGCCGGGTTCCACCTCCCGGAGGTGCTGCTGCTCGACGAGCCGTTCGACGGCGTCGACCCGCTGGGCGTCGACGCCACCCTCGAGCTGGTGCAGGACGCCCGGTCCCGCGGGGCCGCCGTCCTGGTGTCGACGCACCTGCTCGAGCTGGCCGTGCGGTGCTGCGACGACGCCGTCGTGCTGCGCGGCGGTCGCGAGGTGGCGGCGCTCCCCTCGGGTGAGCTCACCGGCGAGCGCGGTGCGGCGCGCTACCGCGAGCTGCTGCGGTGAGCACCGCGCTGCGCCAGGTGGCCGAGCTGGTCCGGTTCCGCTGGGCGGCCACCACCGGGCGGACGCGCGCTGCCGCGCTGGTCGCGCTGGTGGTCCTCGTCGTCCCGCTGCCGGTCCTGTGCGCCGCCGCGGCCGCGACCGCGCACCGGCTGCCGGAGCAGGCGGCGACCCAGGTCGTCGAGCTGGTCGGCGCGGCGCACCTGCTGCTGGTGTTCGGCCTGCTCACGGCGGCCGTCGCCTCCTCCGGTGGTCGCGAGCTGGTCCCGCGGGCGCAGCTGGTCGCCTACCCGGTCGCGCCCGCGACCGAGCACCTGTCGGCGCTGCTGCTGGCGCCGCTCAACCTGGCCTGGTGGGCCCAGGTCGGCGGTCTGGCGCTGGTGACGGCCAGCGCCGCGGGCGTGCAGGCCGACCGGCTGGCGGTGCCGCTGCCGGCGACGGCGGTCGCCGCGGCGCTGACCATGACGGCGGCCTGGGCGGTGGCGGTCACGGCCCTCGGCCAGCTGGCCACCTGGGCGGTCGAGCTCGTCCGGACGTTGCGGGGCGGACGGTGGTGGCTGCGCGGTGGCGTGCTGGCCGCCGTGGTGGTGGGCGTGCTGGCCGTCGACGCGGGCGCGCTGGTCGACCTCCTCGACTCGCCGGCCGCGCGGTTCCTCGAGGACAGGGTCCTGGATCCCGTCGCCGGCGGCACCGCCGCCACGCTCGCCACCGCCGCGGCGCTGCTCGTGGCCGCCGCCGTCCTGGTGGTCGCCGGCGCCGGCCTGCGCCGGGTGCTGGAGCGCCGCCCCAGCCGCGACCAGTCCCGGCAGGAGACCCACCGGCACACCTCCCGCCCGCTGCCGGCGCGCGGGCCCGTCACGGGCCTGCGCGCGTGGAGGCGCACCGACTGGCGCTCGGTGCTGCGCTCGCCGCCGCTGCGCCGGGGCCTGCTCGTGCTGCTGCTGGTGCCGCTCGCGGGCGGCCTGGTCGCCCGGGTCGGCGCGACCGACGTCGTGCTGCTCACGGCCGTGGTCGCGGCCGGCGGCGGCCTGCTGTTCGGGGTGAACGCCTTCTGCCTGGACGGCGAGGGCGCGGTGTGGCGCGAGAGCCTGCCGGACCCGCCCCGCACCTGGCTGGTCGCGCGCGGGCTGGTGCTCACCGAGCTGGTGCTGCTCACAGCGGTCCCCGCGGGCGCCGCCACCCTGTTCGGGGCGACCGGACGGATCACGCCGACGGTGCTCACCGCGCTCGGCGTCGGGACCCTGGCCCTCACCGGCCAGGTGGTGGCGCGGTGCCTGCGCTGGTCGGTGACCTCGCCGCACCGTGCCGAGCTGCGCACCACCCGCGACTCCCCCGCCCCGCCCGGCCGGATGGCGTCGTGCTCGGTGCAGCTCGCGGGTCCGACCGTGCTGCTCGCCATCGTGGTCGCCGCCACGGCCCGCACCTCGCAGCCGTGGCTGCCGGTGCTGGTCTGCGTGCCGTCGCTGGTGCTGACCGCGCTGAGCCTGCGGCGCACCGCCCGCCGCTGGGACGACCCGGTCGTGCGCTCGGCCGTGGTGCAGGCCGTCGCGCGAGGCTGAGGCCCGCGCGAGCTGTCGTGATCGGTCCGGTCAGCGCGGCTCGAGCAGCTCGACCAGCCGGTCGGCCTGGTCCTGCCAGCCCCAGCGCTGCGTGACCCACTCGCGCCCGCGCCGGCCGAACCGGTCGGCCAGCTCGCGGTCGGTGAGCAGCCGCACGATCCGGTCGGCGACCTGGGCGACGTCGCGGCCGTCGACCACGAAGCCGTTCTCGCCGTCGAGCAGCGCGTCGGGCGCGCCGCCGGAGTCGCCCGCCACGACCGGCGTCGCGCACGCCGCCGCCTCGAGGTAGCAGATGCCGAGCGCCTCGGGCTCGAGGCCGCCGAGGCGGGTGCGGGTCGGCATGGCGAACACGTCGCCCGCGTCGTGGTACGCCGGGGTGCGCTCCCACGGCACCCGCCCGGTGAACACCACGTGCTCGCGCACGCCGGTGCGGTCGGCCAGCCGCTCGACGGCGCGCCGGTGCGGCCCGTCGCCCACGACGAGCAGGCGGGCGCCGGGCACCCGGTCGCGGACCCGCGGCAGCGCCTTCACCAGCACGTCCTGGCCCTTGCGCGGCACCATCCGCGAGACGCACACCACCACCGGGTCGTCGCCGAGCCCCAGCTCGGCGCGCACCTGCGCCCCACCCGCGCCCGGCCGGAACGCCTCGTGGTCGACCCCCGGCGTGAGCTGGCGCATCCGCTCCCGCGCGGCGGGCGTGAGCGCCCGGCCGATCCGGCGGCGGCAGTAGTCGCCGAGGTAGGTGAGCACGTCGTTGCGCTCGCCGATCGCCCGCAGCAGCGGCCGCGTCGCGGGCACCGTGGCCCACCAGATCTCGTGCCCGTGGGTGGTGGCGACGGTGCGCCGCACCCCGGCCTCGCGCAGCGCCGGAGCCATCAGCCCGAGCGGCGCGGCCGCGCCGAACCAGACCCGGTCGCAGCCGCGGCTGCGCGCCGTCTGCGCGACCCGGCGGGTGATCGCGGGGGTCGGCACCATCAGCCGGGACGGGTCGCGCACCACCTCGAACGGCAGGTCGGCGTCGAACGCGGCGTCGCCCTCCTGGCGGGCGGTGTGCACGACCACCCGCTCGGGGTCGAGCAGCCGGCTGATCGCGAGCACGAAGGACTCGATCCCGCCGGTGCGGGGCGGGAAGTCGTTCGTGACGACCAAGGTGCGACCGCTGGGCATGCACCGACCCTAGGGGTCGGTCGACCCTGCGGCCCCGAGGGGCGGGTCGGTCGGGTGGGTCGGTCGGGCGGGTCAGTCGGCGAGGTCGTCGAGGTAGGCGAGCCAGGTGACCTGGAACGAGGCCAGCTCGGTGCCCGTCGCGGTCAGGAACGCCTGCTCGACCGCCACCGGCTCCTCGCCCGCGACCCCGTCGGCGGTGAAGGTGCCGACCTGGGCGTGCACGAAGGCGAGCACCGCCTCCTCGCCGAAGGTGCGCGCCATCAGGTCGATCGCGAGCCACGACGAGGAGTACGCCGGCGCGATCGTGCCGTTGCGCGGGTCGAAGTCGGCGTCGGTGGGCAGGGCGGTCGGTCCGGTGCCCGCCGCCACCAGGTCGAGGACGTCGCCCGCCACCTGGCGGCGCGACAGCTCGCGCCCGTCGTAGGCGACGTAGTCGGCGAACCCCTCGCTCACCCACAGCGGCCCCTGCCCGGGACCGCGGGCGCGCACGGCGACGTGCGTCATCTCGTGGGCGAGCACCACGTCGGGTCCGACGTCGCGCAGCCGGGCGAAGCCCGCCGGGTTGACGATGACGCGGTCGGCCGCGGGGCCGGAGGTCTGCCCGACGGCGCCGGTCGTGACCGCCGCGATCTGGTCGAGGCCCACCTCGTCGGGACGGTTCAGCAGCGCGGCCATCTGCGACTGGTCGGCCGGTACCAGCACCACCACGGTGCGCGGCCACTGCTCGCCCCAGACGGCATCGACCTGGCGCGCCGCGCGGTCCGAGCGCGCCACCAGGTCGTCGAGCAGCGCGGGGTCGCCGGTGCCGAGGACGAGCGAGCGCTCGCCGCGGCGCGCGGTGACGTGGCCGAGGTCCCACAGGTCGACGGTGCGGCTGCCGTCGGCGTCGTCGGCGACGAACCACTCCTGGTCGCGCTGGACGAGGGTCAGGTACCGGTCGCGGCGCACGTCGGCGACGTCGGCGCCGGCGATCTGGTAGACGAAGCTGACCCGGGCCACCCACGCGCCCGGCCCCACCTGCGCCGACCGCTCGGGCGCGAGCCCCGGGCCCACGCCGCCGTACTCCATCCGCACCACGCTGAACGGCACCTCGGCGGCGTTGTCGAAGAACGCGGCCTGCCGCTGCGCGAACTCGGTGGCCTGCGGGTCGACGGTGCCGAGCCACGCGTCGCGGTCGCGCGCCAGCAGCGCGCCGGAGCGACGCAGCAGCAGCGCGTCCATCGCGGCGAGCCGCTCCTGCTCGGCGTCGGTGCGCACCGGCGCGGCGGCCGGGTCGGACGACGTGGCCGCGGGCGGCGTCGGGCTGTCGCGGTCGGTGAGGCGATCGGCCACCAGGACGGTGCCGGCCAGCAGCACCCCGACGACCAGCACCCCCGACGCGACGCGACCGGCGCGGCCGCGGCGGCGGGGTGGGTCGGCCCACCGCTGCTGCCCGTCGCCCGGACCGGACGGGCCGTACCGGCCGTGCGGGACGAACGGCTCGGGCCGGTCGGACCCGGGGACGGCTCCGCCGGCGCGCGGGTCACCCGGGTCACCCGGCGCGCGCGGATCCGTCGTCACGGCCCCGATCGTAGGGCGCCGGACGCCCGGCCGGACCGTTCCGGCGCTCGGAGTCCGAGCAGTCGTCCGGGACGTCGTGCGCCGGGCAGCCCGCACCCTCGGCGCGGACGCGGGCGGGCACCAGCCGCAGCGGCGGCACCAGGCCGCCGGCGGCGAGCACGCCGATGGCCCGCTGCTCCGCGGCGTCGAGGTCGGGCGCCTGACCCGGGCGGCCGAGCAGCACGGTGACGACGCAGTCGCCGCACGCCGGGCCGCGCACCCGGCAGGTGTCGCAGTCGATGATCATCGGGTCCTCCTCCCACCCGGCGGTGGCCGGCCGGTCGTCGTCCGAGCCGGGCTCCCGGTCGGTACGTGGACGACGCTAGGGACGCCCACCGACAACGCGGTCGCGTCCGACGTCCGCCCGCGTGGCAGCGGGGCGATGTCGGACCCGCGACGTAGCGTCGCCGCATGACCACCACGACCCCCGGACCGCCCTGGGCGGCAACGGGTCCCGCAGGCGCGACGCCTCGGTCGGGCCGGTGGTCGCAGTCCACGATCGACGACCTCGGCACGCCGCTGCACGAGGTCGTCTTCGTCGTGGTCGACCTCGAGACCACCGGCGGCTCGGCCGCCGAGTGCGGCATCACCGAGATCGGCGCGGTCAAGGTGCGCGGGGGCGAGGTGCTCGGCGAGCTCGCCACCCTCGTCGACCCCGGCCGACCCATCCCGCCCACGATCGCCGCGCTCACCGGCATCACCGACGCGATGGTCGCGACGGCCCCGCCGATCGAGTCGGTGCTGCCGGCGTTCCTCGAGTTCGCCCGCGGCGCGGTGCTGGTCGCGCACAACGCGGGGTTCGACGTGTCGTTCCTCAAGGCCGCCGCCGCCCGGTGCGGGCTGCCGTGGCCGGGCGTCACCGTCCTCGACACCGTGCGGCTCGCCCGGTACGCCCTCGCCCGCGACGAGGTGCGCAACCACAAGCTCAGCACCCTGGCGGCGCACGTCCACGCCCGCGTCGCGCCCACCCACCGCGCGTTCGACGACGCCCGCGCCACGGTCGACGTGCTGCACGCGCTGCTCGCCCGCGTCGGCAACCACGGGGTCACCTCGCTGGAGGACCTCACCACCTTCACCTCGCGGGTGACCCTGGCGCAGCGGCGCAAGCGCCACCTCGCCGAGGCGGTGCCCCACGCCCCCGGGGTCTACGTCTTCCACGGCCCGGGCGACGAGGTGCTCTACGTCGGCACCTCGCGCGACCTGCGCTCCCGCGTGCGCAGCTACTTCACCGCGTCCGAGACCCGCAGCCGCATCGCCGAGATGGTGCAGCTGGCCACCCGGGTCCGACCCATCGTCTGCGCCACCACGCTCGAGGCGCAGGTGCGCGAGCTGCGGCTCATCGCCGAGCACGACCCCCCGTACAACCGGCGCTCCCGCCGGCCCGAGCGGGCGCCGTGGGTCAAGCTCACCGTCGAGCCGTTCCCGCGGCTGTCGATCGTGCGCACGGTGCGCGACGACGTGCACCAGGGCGCCACCTACCTCGGCCCGTTCCGCACCCACGCCGCCGCCGAGCAGGCCGTCGCCGCGCTGCACGAGGCGTTCGCGCTGCGCCGCTGCAGCCCCCGCCTGCCCGCGACGCCCGCCGCCGACGCCCGCGCCTGCGTGCTCGCCGAGATCGGCCGCTGCGGCGCCCCCTGCACCGGCGAGCAGCCGCGCGAGGAGTACGCCGAGCTCGTCGAGCGCGCCCGGGCCGCCATCACCCGCGACGCCGCGCCCCTCGCCGACCACCTGCTGGCGCGCATCCGCACGCTGTCGGAGCAGGAGCGCTTCGAGGACGCCGCCACCGCCCGCGACCGCCTGCGCGCCTTCGTCCGCGGTGCGGTGCGCACCCAGCGGCTCGAGCCGCTGGCCACCACCCCCGAGCTCGTCGCCGCCCGGCGCGACCCGCAGGAGGGCGGCTGGGAGATCGTCGTCGTCCGGCACGGCCGGCTGGCCGGCACCGCCCGCAGCCCCCGCGGCGCCGACCCGATGCCCTACGTCGAGGCGGTGCGGCTCCAGGGCGAGGTCGTGCGCCCCGCCCCCGGGCCCGCACCGGCCGCGCACCCGGAGGAGACCGAGATCGTGCTGCGCTGGCTGGAGCAGCCGGGCGTGCGGCTGGTGCACCTCGAGGGCACCTGGAGCTGCCCGGCCGGGGGCGCCGGGTCGGTGCAGGCGCGCCTGGAGGGGCTGCCCGAGCAGTCCCCCGCCGGCTTCGAGCGGCCGCTCGGTCTGCGCGGCCGCGTCCCCGTGGCCTGAGGTCTCCCCCGGCCTCGCCGCCCGCCCGTCGCTAGGCTGCCCGCGAGCGTCCGGCCGGACGCGCGAGACGTCCGGGAGGCGCCCAGTGATCACCGCGATCGTGCTGATCGAGACCGAGGTCGACACCATCCCGGAGGCGGCCCAGCGCATCGCCGAGATCGAGGCCGTCAGCGAGGTCTACTCGGTCACCGGCGACACCGACCTGGTGGCGATGGTGCGCGTCCGCGAGCACGAGGCCCTCGCCGACGTCATCGCCGACCGCATCAGCAAGGTGCCCGGCGTGATCGGCACCCGCACCTACATCGCGTTCCGCACGTACTCCCGCCACGACCTCGACGCCGCCTTCTCGCTCGGCTTGGAGTAGGAAGGCGACCACGCGGAACCCGGTCCCGGCTCCGGTCGTCCCCGGCGCACCGAGCGAGGGAGCGCAGCGACCGAGCCGAGGTGGGAGGGGGCGACCCTCGGTGGAGCCGGGGCCGCGCGAGCGCCAGCGAGCCGACTAGCCCTGTCTCGTTGCCTCGGCCCAGCTGGTGAGCACCTTCGCGGCGGCGCCGGTGTCGACCGAGGCGGTCGCGCGCTCGAGGGCGACGGCGAACCGGTCGTGCAGGTCGCCGGAGCCCGCGCCGGTGGCCTCGTCGAGCGCGACCAGGCCGGCGGCGGCGTTGAGCACCACGGCGTCGCGCACCGGACCACGCCCGCCGGCGAGCACCTCGCGCACGACCGCGGCGTTGTGGGCGGAGTCGCCGCCCACCAGGTCGGACAGCTCGGAGCGCGGCAGGCCCAGCCGCGCGGGGTCGAGCTCCTGCTCCTGCACCTGCCCGCTGCGCACCCACCAGACCCGCGACGGGCCGGTGGTGGTGAGCTCGTCGAGCCCGTCGTCGCCGCGGAACACCAGCGCGGAGCGGCCGCGCGCGGCCAGGACGCCCGCCATCACCGACGCCATCCGCGGGTCGGCGACGCCGATCGCGCTGGCGACCGGCTGCGCGGGGTTCGTCAGCGGGCCGAGGAAGTTGAACGCCGTCGCCACCGCGAGCCCGGCGCGCACCGCCCCGGCGTGCCGCATGGCGGGGTGGAAGCGCTGCGCGAAGCAGAACGTGATGCCGACCTGCTCGGCCACGCCGGCGACGCGGTCGGTCGGCAGGTCGAGGTCGACGCCGAGCGCCTCCAGGACGTCGGCCGAGCCCGTCGACGACGACGCGGCGCGGTTGCCGTGCTTGACGACCCGCGCACCCGCCCCGGCGACCACCAGCGCGGCCATCGTCGAGATGTTCACCGTGTTGCGGCGGTCGCCGCCGGTCCCCACGACGTCGACGCAGGGACCCTCGACCTCGATGCGGACGGCGTGGGCGAGCATCGCGTCGACCAGCCCGTGCAGCTCCTCGACCGTCTCGCCCTTGGCGCGCAGCGCGACCAGGAACCCGGCGAGCGGGACGGGGTCGGCCTCGCCGGACATCACCCGGTCCATCGCCCAGGCGGTGTCGTCGCGGCCGAGGTCGTGACCGGCGAGCAGGGTCGACAGCACCGACGGCCAGGTGCGCTCGGTGCTCATCGGCGGCCCGTCGGGTGGTGGGGGCGGGTCAGTGCGCGACCGGCGCGCCGGCGAGCCGGCCGCGGACGAGGTCGGCGACGGCGCTCGCGACGGCCAGCGGGTCGAGCGGGTGCGGCACGGCCCCGTCGGCCAGCGACCAGGTGGCGAGCCAGGCGTCCTGCGGCCGCCCGGTGAGGACCAGGACGGGCGGGCAGCGGAAGACCTCGTTCTTCAGCTGGCGGCACAGCCCCATGCCCCCGGACGGCGCGGCCTCGCCGTCGAGCACGAGCAGGTCGAGCCCACCCGCGTCGGCGCGCTCGATCACCGCGTCGTGCGTCGCGCACTCGACCCACTCGACCTCGGGCAGGTCCGACGCCGGGCGCCGACCGACGGCGAGCCGCACCGCTGCGCGGGTGTCGGAGTCGTCGCTGTAGAGCAGCACCCGCACGGGGCGGGCCGGCGTGCTGGCGTCCATCGGGGGTCCTGTCGCTCGTCGCCGCGCGCGGGCGCGGCGGGGTCGGTCGGGTGGCGCCAGCGTAGTGGTTGGAACACCGGCGACGACCGGCGCGTTCCCCGGGGGGTCGGCTGCGCCATCCGGGCGGGGGAAGGCCATACTGGTCGCGTGGCGACCGCGACCTCCGTGCCCCTGGCCCCAGCGCACCCGGCCCTGAGCCGGCCCAACATGGTGTCCGTCGGCACCATCGTGTGGCTGAGCAGCGAGCTGATGTTCTTCGCGGGCCTGTTCGCCATGTACTTCACGATCCGCGCGGTCGAGCCGAACCTGTGGGCGACCGAGCCGGAGCTGCTGAACATCCCGTTCTCGCTGACGAACACGATCATCCTGGTACTGAGCTCGGTCACCTGCCAGTTCGGCGTGTTCGCCGCCGAGCGGCTGCAGCCGGGCCGCACCGGCTCGCTGCTGAACCTGCGCCGCTGGGGCATGCGCGAGTGGTACGTCCTCACCTTCGTGATGGGCGCGGTGTTCGTCTCCGGCCAGGTCTACGAGTACGCCGTGCTGACCTCCGAGGGCCTGACGATCGCGTCCAGCCCGTACGGCTCGGTCTTCTACCTGACCACCGGCTTCCACGGCCTGCACGTCACCGGCGGCCTGATCGCCTTCCTGCTCATCATCGGCCGCAGCTTCGCGGCCAAGAAGTTCGGTCACCACGAGGCCACCAGCGCCGTCGTCACGTCGTACTACTGGCACTTCGTCGACGTGGTGTGGATCGGCCTGTTCCTGGTGATCTACGTGCTGAAGTGACCACCGACACGGTCCCCGGGTCGCGGGCTGCGCATCCGCCACCCGCCCTGGGGCAGAAGACCCGACGACCCCCTGCAGGAACGAGGAGAACGTGAAGGCACTCGCCGCCCGCCGGCGCCATCCGCTCGCGGGAGTGGTCCTGCTCATGCTGGGGCTGCTCGTCACCGGTGGCGCCTACGCCGTGGCCGCGCCCCAGGAGGCGGACGCGTCCACCACGGCGAGCGGTTCGGTCGAGAACGGCGAGAAGCTGTTCCAGGCCAACTGCTCCACCTGCCACGGCCCCGGCGCCCAGGGCGGCGAGGCCGGGCCGAGCCTGATCGGCGTCGGCGCCGCCTCGGTCGACTTCCAGGTGGGCACCGGCCGGATGCCGATGGAGGCCACCGCTCCGCAGGCCCCCGAGAAGGACGTGAAGTTCTCCGAGCAGGACGTCGCCGACCTGTCGGCGTACGTCGCGTCGCTCGGCCCCGGCCCGGCGATCCCGGCCGAGGAGTACCTCGAGGTCGTCGACGACGACGAGCGCCTCGCCGAGGGCAACGAGCTGTTCCGCACCAACTGCGCCATGTGCCACAACGTGGTCGGCGCCGGTGGCGCGCTCACCCGCGGCAAGTACGCCCCGGCGCTCGACGGCGTCACCGAGAAGCACATCTACGAGGCGATGGTCACCGGCCCGCAGTCGATGCCGGTGTTCAACGACGCCAACATCTCCCCCGAGGAGAAGCAGAGCATCATCAGCTACCTCAAGTACGTCGAGGAGCAGCCGTCCCCCGGTGGCCTGTCCCTGGGCTCGCTGGGCCCGGTCTCCGAGGGCCTGTTCGCCTGGCTCGGGCTGCTGATCATCGTCATCGGGTGCACCGTCTGGCTGGGAGCGAAGTCATCGTGAGCGACCTCGAGAAGCACGGCACCGACACGGTCGCGACCCGTGACGCCGCCGGCCTGCCGGAGCGGTTCGAGAACCCGGGCATGCCGCCGCACAAGCACCGCATGGCCGACGTCGACCCGAAGGCGGCCAAGAACGCCGAGCGCCAGGTCGTGGCCCTGTTCACCATCTCGGCCCTGGGCACGCTGTTCGCGATCGTCGCCTACTTCGTCTGGGTGCCGGAGAACACCTTCGCCACCATCCAGATGTCCACCCTCACCGTGGGTCTCGGCATGGCGGTGTCGCTGTTCTTCATCGGCATCGGCATCGTGCACTGGTCCAAGACGCTGATGCCGAGCGCCGAGATCATCGAGGAGCGGCACGAGATCCGCGGCAGCGACGCCGTCCGCGCCGAGGCCGTCGAGATCCTGCGCACCGGCGGCGAGGAGTCCGGGCTCGGCCGCCGCCCGCTGATCCGCAACTCGATGCTCGGCGCGCTCGCGCTGTTCCCGCTGCCCGGGCTGGTGCTGCTGCGCGACCTCGGTCCGCTGCCCGAGGACTCCCTCACCCACACGATGTGGGGCGACCCGCTGGCCACCGGTGGCGAGGAGCGGATGCGCCGGCTGACCCGCGACCCGAGCGGCACCCCGATCCGCGCCGCCGAGGTCACCCAGGGCTCGGTCTTCCACGTCATCCCCGAGGGTCTGAACGACGACGAGCACTTCCTCGAGGAGAAGGCCAAGGCCGCCGTCCTGCTGGTGCGCCTCGACCCCAAGGACGTCACGATCCCCGAGGGTCGTGAGGACTGGCACGTCGACGGGATCTTCGCCTACTCGAAGATCTGCACCCACGTCGGCTGCCCGGTGGCCCTGTACGAGCAGCAGACGCACCACCTGCTGTGCCCCTGCCACCAGTCCACGTTCGACATGACCGACCACTGCAAGGTCATCTTCGGGCCCGCCAAGCGCCCGCTCCCTCAGCTGCCGATCACGGTCGACGACGAGGGCTACCTGGTCGCCCAGCGCGACTTCACCGAACCGACCGGACCCAGCTACTTCGAGCGGGGTGAGTGAGCGTGACCACGACCACCGAGAAGGCCGCGGCGAGCACCGCGGACTTCCTCGACCAGCGCTTCGGGCTCTCGCACGCGGTGAAGTTCGCCGCGCGCAAGGTGTTCCCCGACCACTGGTCCTTCGAGCTCGGCCAGGTGACGCTGTACAGCTTCGTCGTCCTGCTGATCTCCGGCACCTTCCTGACGCTGTGGTTCACGCCCTCGATGGGCTTCACCACCTACGAGGGCGCCTACGCCCCGCTGAACGGGACGCTGATGTCCGAGGCGTACGCCTCGACGCTGCACATCTCGTTCGACATCCGCGGCGGCCTGCTGATGCGCCAGGTGCACCACTGGGCGGCGCTGCTGTTCGTCGCCGGCATGACCGTGCACATGTTCCGCGTCTTCTTCACCGGCGCGTTCCGCAAGCCGCGTGAGCTGAACTGGGCGATCGGCGCGGTCCTCGCGTCGCTGGCGCTGCTGGCCGGCTTCACCGGCTACTCGCTCCCCGACGACATGCTGTCCGGCAACGGCCTGCGCATCATCGACGGCGTCGTGAAGTCGCTGCCGGTGGTCGGCACGTACCTGTCGTTCTTCATCTTCGGCGGCGAGTTCCCGGGCGAGGCGATCATCCCCCGCCTGTTCATCGCCCACGTGCTGCTCATCCCGGGCCTGCTGCTCGCCCTGATCGGCGTACACGTCGGCCTGGTGGTGGTGCACAAGCACACCCAGTTCCCCGGCCCCGGCCGCACCAACACCAACGTCGTCGGCGCCCCGCTGCTGCCGGTCTACGCGGCCAAGGCGGGCGGCTTCTTCTTCATCGTCTTCGGCGTGCTGGTCGCGGTGGCGGCGACGGTCTCGATCAACCCGATCTGGAACTACGGCCCGTACGACCCGTCACCGGTGTCGGCCGGCACGCAGCCGGACTTCTACATCGGGTTCATCGACGGCGGCCTGCGGCTGTTCCCGGGCTTCTTCGAGTTCACCGTCCTGGGCTTCACGTTCTCGCTGAACGTGCTGCTCCCGGCGCTGATCATCCCGGGCATCTTCATCACCGCGATGGTGGCCTACCCGTTCATCGAGCAGTGGGTCACCGGTGACAAGCGCGAGCACCACCTGGCCGACCGACCGCGCAACGCCCCGACCCGCACCGGGCTCGGCGTGATGGCGATCGTGGCGTACTGCATCATGTGGGCCGCGGCGGGCAACGACCTGATCGCCACCCACTTCCACCTGTCGATCAACGACCTGACGTGGTTGTTCCGCATCGGGGTGTTCGTCTTCCCGCCGCTGGCGTTCGTCATCACCCGGCGGATCTGCCTCGGGCTGCAGCGCAAGGACCGCGACCTGGTCCTGCACGGGCACGAGACCGGCCAGGTCGTGCGCACCGCCGACGGCGAGTACTTCGAGGTGCACGCGCCCCTCGACGAGTACGAGCGCTGGACGCTGGTGCAGCACGACTCCTACCGCCCGCTCGAGCTCGACACCCAGGTCGACGAGCACGGGGTGGCGGCGCCCAACGCCAGGGCCGAGCGCACCCGCGCGAAGCTGTCGCGGTTCTTCTTCGAGCAGCGGGTCGAGCCCGTCACGCCGGCCGAGCTGGCCGACGCGCACCACCACGATGACCACGCGGCCCTCGAGGGCGGCCACGAGGCCATCGGGGCGAACGAGCACAACCAGGAGTCGATCAGCCGCTGAGCGGGTCGCCACCTCGCGGAGGGGCCGGCCGGGACGCACGTCCCGGCCGGCCCCTCTCGCGTTCTCCCGTCTCGCTCGCTACACTCAACCAATCGGTTCAGTGTCTATCCCAGGAGTCCTCGTGCCCGCACCCGTCGTCGTGACCCAGCACGTCCCCGCTCCCCCGGCCCGGGTGTACCGCGCCTGGACGGACCCGGACGAGCTGCGGGTGTGGTGGTGGCCGCAGTGGCCCGACACCACCTACGCCGTCGACGTCCGCGTGGGCGGGGCGTACCGGATCCGCTCCGAGGCGGTGGGCATGGGCGTGCACGGCGTCTTCACCGCGCTGGACGAGCCGGACCGGATCGTCCTCACCTGGGTCTGGGAGGACGGCGACGCGCTGTCCGCCGAGGACACCGTCACCGTCGACCTGGCCGCCCACGACGGCGGCACCCTCGTCACCGTCACGCACGACGTCACGTCCGCCGCCGACGCCGACGGCTACCGACAGGGCTGGACCGACGTGATGAACCGCCTGGGAGGGCTCACCTAGGCCGCAGGCGCGAACCAGCCCGTCCGGGTGTGGCTCCGGTCGGTCCCGGCGCGCCGAGCGAGGGAGCGAAGCGACCGAGTCGAGGCGGGAGGGCCCGACCCTCGAAGGAGCCACGCCCGCGCGAGCGCCAGCGAGCCGATCAGCAGAGCCCATCAGGCACAGCAGAAGACGTTTCCCTCGGGGTCGAGCAGGACGACGTGGCCGAGGACGCCCTCGGCGTACCACTCCTCGCGCACCACGGTGGCGCCGGCGTCGACCAGGTCGGCGACCCGCTCGCGCACGGCCCGCTCGTGGCCGGCGGGGTCGTCGCTCCAGTCGGCGTCGCCCAGCACGCGGACGTCGAGGTGGAACCGGTTCTTGGCCGTCGTCGGTTCGCTCACCCGCAGGAAGCCGATGGCCGGCCCCCGACCGTCCGGGTCGACGATCGAGGCGTTGTCAGGGCCGTCGAAGCCGGGTTCGGGCACGTAGCCCAGGGCCCGCGCCCAGAACGCCGCGAGGCGCTGCGGGTCGTTCGCGTCGGCTCCGACGGTCCACCAGGTCGCCATGGCGAAACCGTAGACGCCGGGACCGTCAGTCGGCGGGCGGCAGGTCCTCGGGCGGGCCCTCGGTGAGCAGCGCGTCGCCGGTGGCGGCGTCGAACGGCACCGACTCGTGGGCGTGCACGACCTGCCACCCGTCGTCGCCGCGGCGGCACACCAGCGTCGAGCGCACCCACATGTCCACCCGGTCGCCCGCGGTGAGCGTCCCGGTGACGCGGTAGAAGTACGCGACCCAGCCGAGGTCGCCGTCGGCCTGGGCCTGCACGAGCCGGACCTCGTAGCCCGGCCCCTCCCGGTAGCCCTCGAACCACGCCTGCAGCGACTGCGCGGTGGCGTCCGGGCCGCGGGAGGCGCTCGGCGGCAGCAGCGGGAACGAGAGCACCTGCGGGTGCTGGACGGCGAGCAGCGCCTGTGCGTCGCGGCGGTCGACCGCCGCGGCGCGGTCGTGCACCAGCTGCTCGAGCTCGTGGGCGGTCTCGCGGGACATCACCATCTCCTCCTCGGGTACTCCGACGGAGGGCAGACCGGACGAACCGCCCCGACTCATCGCCGGGAGGGCGCCGGGCTCAGTGCGCGTGCTGGCCGCGGTAGTACTCGTACACCCAGCCGACGAGGCCGACGACGCCGATGCCGACGCCGATGACCGAGACCCACCAGCCGACGGCGGCACCGAGGAAGACCAGCGCACCGGCGGCCGCCAGCGGCAGCGGCCACCACGACCACGGGCTGAAGTGGCCCTGCTCGCCCGCCGCGTCCTCGATGCGGCCCAGCGGGTCGTCCTCCGGGCCGGGGTCGAGCCGGCGCGCGGTGGCCTGCAGGTAGGCGGCGATCATCGCCGCGAGACCGGTCACCAGCGCCAGCCCGGCGGCGCCCACCCACTCGACCTCGCCGGTGAGCAGGACGCTCAGCCAGGTGTAGGCCACCGCGGAGAGCGCGAAGAAGCCCGCCAGGATCCAGAACAGCAGGATCGAGACCCTCACGTGGTGCCTCCCAGGTCGGCGTCGCCGTAGACCTCGCGCAGGCCGCCCTTGTCGTCGCCGCCGGCCGCCACGAGGTCCTTGGCCGCCACCTCCGGGTGGTGCAGGTCGAAGGCCGGGCGCTCGGAGCGGATGCGCGGGATGGTGGTGAAGTTGTGCCGCGGCGGCGGGCAGCTGGTGGCCCACTCCAGGGAGCCGCCCTGGCCCCACGGGTCGTCGACGAGCACCTTGGGCGCGGTGCGCCAGGTCTTCCAGATGTTCCAGGCGAACGGGAGCATCGACGCGCCCAGCAGGAACGAGGCGGCGGTCGAGATCTGGTTCATCAGCTGGAAGCCGTCGGACACCAGGTAGTCCGGGTACCGGCGCGGCATGCCGAGCACCCCGAGCCAGTGCTGGATCAAGAAGGTGCCGTGGAAGCCCAGGAACAGCATCCAGAAGTGCACCTTGCCCAGCTTCTCGTCGAGCATCGTCCCGGTGAACTTCGGCCACCAGAAGTAGAAGCCGGCGAACATCGCGAACACCACGGTGCCGAAGACCACGTAGTGGAAGTGCGCCACCACGAAGTAGCTGTCGGACAGGTGGAAGTCGAGCGGGGGCACCGACAGGATGACGCCGGTCAGGCCGCCGAAGACGAAGGTCGCCAGGAAGCCGAGCGACCACAGCATCGGTGTCTCGAAGGTGATCGAACCCTTCCACATCGTGCCGATCCAGTTGAAGATCTTCACGCCCGTCGGCACCGCGATGAGCATCGTCATGAAGGCGAAGAACGGCAGCAGCACCGCACCGGTGACGTACATGTGGTGGGCCCAGACGGTCACCGACAGCGCGGCGATCGCGATCGTCGCGAACACCAGCGACTTGTAGCCGAAGATCGGCTTGCGGCTGAACACCGGGAAGATCTCGGAGACGATGCCGAAGAACGGCAGCGCGATGATGTAGACCTCGGGGTGCCCGAAGAACCAGAACAGGTGCTGCCACAGGATGGCGCCGCCGTTGTCGGCCTCGAACACCTGCGCGCCCAGCCGGCGGTCGGCGCCCAGCGCGAGCAGCGCCGCGGCCAGCGGCGGGAACGCGATCAGCACCAGCAGCGACGTGATGAGCACGTTCCAGGTGAAGATCGGCATCCGGAACATCGTCATGCCGGGCGCGCGCATGCACAGGATCGTGGTGATGAAGTTGACGGCGCCGAGGATGGTGCCGAAACCACCGAGCGCCAGGCCGAACACCCACAGGTCGGCGCCCGCCCCCGGCGAGTAGATCTGGTTCGACAGCGGCGCGTACGCGAACCACCCGAAGCTGGCGGCGCCGGACGGCAGGAAGAAGCCGAACGAGGCGATCAGCCCGCCGAACAGGTAGAGCCAGTAGGCGAACATGTTGAGCCGCGGGAACGCGACGTCGGGCGCGCCGATCTGCAGCGGCATGATCGCGTTGGCGAAACCGGCGAACAGCGGTGTCGCGAACAGCAGCAGCATGATCGTGCCGTGCATCGTGAAGAGCATGTTGTACTGCTCCTTCGACTGCACGACCTGGATCCCCGGGGCCCACAGCTCGGCCCGGATCACCAGCGCCATGACGCCGGCGAGCAGGAAGAAGCCGAACGAGGAGACCAGGTAGAGGTTCCCGATCACCTTGTGGTCGGTCGAGGTGACCCACTTGACCACGGCGTTGCCCGCGCGCTCCTTGCGCGGCGTGGTGAGCCGCGTCGGCGTCGTCGGGGCGGCGGTGTACTCGTAGGTGGCCATCAGCTGCCGTCCTCGCTCAGCTCGCGCTCGAAGTTGTCCGACCGTCCCAGCTCGACCTCGAGGGCACCGGTCTGGCCGCGCTCCTCGAGGAGGGCCATCTGCTCGTCGTACTCCTCCTGCGAGACCACCTCGACCTGGAACAGCATCTCGGAGTGGTACTCGCCGCAGAGCTCGGCGCACTTGCCCGCGTAGGTGCCCTCGACCTGCGGGGTGAACTCGTAGACGTTGTGCCGGCCCGGGATCATGTCCTCCTTGTAGAGGAACGCCGGCACCCAGAACGAGTGGATCACGTCGCGCGACTCGAGCTCGAGGCGCACCTTCTGCCCGACGGGCAGGTACATCGTCGGCAGGTCCTCCTGGACCGCGCTGCCGACGTCGCCGACCTGCTCGCTGGTCTCGTAGACGTCCTGGTCGAGGTAGTTGAAGTCCCACGCCCAGCGCTTGCCGACGACCTGGATGGTCTCGTCGACGGGCTGGTCCTGCTCGATGATGATGTTCTGGTCGCGCGCGGTGAAGAAGAACAGCACGCCCACCATGAACAGCGGGATGATCGTGTACATCATCTCGATCGGCAGGTGGTACCTCATCTGCACCGGCAGGCCGGTCTCGTGCTTGCGCCGGCGGTAGGCCGCCATCGCCCAGATCATCAGGCCCCAGGTGACCGCGCCCACGACCAGCGCCGCGATCCAGGACCCGTTCCACAGGTGGATGATCCGGCCGGTGTGGTCGGTGGTCTCCGGGGTGCTCGGCAGGAAGCCGGTGCTGAGCTGCTCGGCGGAGCAGCCGGCGGTGGCGAGCGCGACGAGCACGCCGGCGGCGGCGAGTCGGATCGCCCGCGCGGGGCGGGTCGGGGTTCGGTCGTCCGGGTGCACTGCGGCCTTCCCTGCGCTTTCCGCCACTCGCGCGACCCCCTGCTGCGGGCAGCGGGACGGCACGGCGACGACGACTCCGTGGACGCTCCGAACCCTACCGCGCCCGCGCCCGCCGGGCCGGGCGGGGGCGGGCTACGGTTCCGGCGTGGCGGACGTGGCGGGCGGCACCCCCGAGGGGGCCGGGCACCTTGCGTCGCGGGCCTTCTGGGACGCCGCCCAGGTGGCGCCGGTGCGGCCCGGGGCGCGCGAGGCCCTGCTCGCCGCGCTGGACGAGGGCTGGGCCGATCCCGACCGCCTGCACCGGGAGGGACGCCGCGCCCGGCTGCTGCTCGACGGTGCCCGCGAGTCGGTGGCGGCCTCGGTGGGCGCACGCACCGAGGAGGTGGCCCTCACCGGTTCGCACGCCGCCGCCGTCCACGCCGCGCTGCTCGGCGTCCTGGCCGGTCGCTCCCGCACCGGCGCCGGGGTCGTCCACTCGGTGGTCGAGCACTCCGCCGTGCTCTCCTGCGCCGGCTGGCACGCGTCCCGCTCGCAGGTGCCCGCCGTCGCCGCGGCGGTCGACGCCCGGGGGCGGGTCGACGTCGACGCGTTCACCGCCGCCGTCCGCGCGCCGGGGGTCGCCGTGGCCGCGCTGCAGTCGGCCAACGGCGAGGTCGGCACCCGGCAGCCGGTCGACGACGTCCTCGCCGTGTGCCGCGACGCGGGCGTGCCGCTCGGGGTCGACGCGGCCGCCGCGCTCGGCACCGAGCCGCTGCCCGGCTACGACCTGCTCGCCGACGACGTCCGGGTCTTCGGCGCCCCGCCCGGCACGAGGGTGCTGGTGGTGCGCAGCGCCGTGCGGTGGCGCTCCCCGTCCCCGCCCGACCCGTCGGTGCCGGCCGACCGGCCC
>NZ_BAAHAF010000031.1:0-3270 GCF_054777815.1 Angustibacter speluncae
CGACGCCGGCGCCCGCGGCCTGCCAGCCGGAGGTGAGGGCGTCCAGCACCCCGCCCACGCCGTCGGGCACGGGCGCGGCGGCCGCCGAGGTGACGGCGCCGGCTCCGAGCAGCCGCCAGGACGCCAGCAGCGAGGCGAGCGTGCCGAGCAGCAGCAGGACCAGCACGGCGACGACCCGGCCGGACCCGCGGGGCACCGACGGGCTGGGCACCACGACCCGGCTGCGGTGCCAGCGCCAGGTCTCGCGGCGGTCGGCCAGCAGCGGGTGCAGCTGGTGCCCGGGGACGCGGCGGGTGCGGCGGGCCCGCGCCCGGGCGCGTACCAGCAGGTCGGGCCGCAGCAGCGGGGCGAGCACCTGCCCGGCGGCGCGCAGCCCCACGAGCGGCTCCTTGGCGGCCAGGCCGCCGAGGACGCGCACCAGGGCGCCGAGCACCACCTGGGCCAGGACGAACGGGAAGGCCGCGGTGCTCGCGCCGACGAGCCGCAGGTACGCCGTGCTGCGCCGCTGCAGCGCCGGCGGCGCCACCGGGTCGCCCGGCGGCCGCACCAGGACGGCGGACGGGACGACCTCGACGCGGTGGCCGGCCAGCCGGATGCGGCGGCCGAGGTCGATCTCGGCGCCGGGCAGCCCGGGCCGCGACAGCGCCGGGTCGGGCCCGCCCAGCTCGAGCCAGACGTCGGCGCGCACGAGCAGCCCCGTCAGCCCGACGGCCAGCACGTCGCAGGTGGCGTCGTGCTGGCCCTGGTCGACCTCTCCCTCGTCGAGCCGGGTGAGCCGGCGCGAGCCGCGGGTGGTGGTGAAGCCGGTGTCGAGCAGCACCTCGCCCGTCGGGCCGCCGCGGTGCTTGGTGCCGACCGCCGCGACGTTGTCGCTGCGGCGGACGCGGTCGACGAGCCGCTCGAGGGTCGGCATCGTCGGGCGGTCGCGGTCGTCGAGCACCCAGACCCAGTCCCGCGCGGGCGGCCCGGCGGCCCCGGGCGCGTCGGCGTCGGCGACGGGCGTGCGGGGGTCGGTGCTGGGGTGCAGGTCGTGGGCGGCCAGGTGGGTGAGCGCGGCGGTGACGCCGTCGGCCAGCCCGGTGCCCGGGCCCAGCCGGAGCACGTGGTCGCAGTGCGCGCCGAGGACGGCGGCCACGCGGCGGCCGGCCTCGTCGTCGTCGCCCGCGTCGACCCCCACGACGAGGTCGGGGGCCCGGGTCTGGGCCGCGACGGCCTTGAGCAGCTCGGGCAGGTGCTCGGGGTCGCGGGCGTGCACCACGGCGACGACCCGCGGCCGTCCGGGGTGGGTGCGTCCCGTCACCGGCGCGCGCACCGGCTCCGGTCGGGTCCGCTCGATGCGCAGACCCTGGTCGAGGGACACGAGGTCAGACGGCCCGCTTCTTCAGCTTGCGCCGCTCGCGCTCGGACAGCCCGCCCCAGATGCCGAACCGCTCGTCGTTGGCGAGGGCGTACTCGAGGCACTCGGCCTGGACCTCGCACCCGACGCAGACCTTCTTGGCCTCGCGGGTGGAGCCGCCCTTCTCCGGGAAGAAGGCCTCGGGGTCGGTCTGGGCGCACAGCGCCCGCTCCTGCCAGCCCAGGGCGCCCTCGTCGCCCTCCTCGAGCTCGAAACCCCGCTGGGACGGGACCAGCGACAACGCCGCGAAATCGTCCATGGCTCCCACGTCTCGACCCTCCTGAAGGTGGTGCTCCCCACGTGCGGTGCTCGCACCAGGTCGCGCTGGTCCGAACGGGAACGACAGTAAGGGAATTACACGCGTGTCGCACCGCGTTCGTCAAGCCCGTCGGTGCTATCCCGGGCGGACTTGAGCCCTGGGTGCGAACAGGTTCCCGCCGGTGGGCGAGGATGAGCCGCATGCGGATCACGGCCCTGTCCGGCGGCGTGGGCGGCGCGCGCTTCCTCGCCGGCCTCGTGCACCACCTCGCCGGCCGTCCCGCCGACGACGGCGGGGAGCACGAGCTGACGGTGGTCGGCAACACCGCCGACGACATCACCCTGCACGGCCTGCGGGTGTGCCCCGACCTCGACACCGTGATGTACACCCTCGGCGGCGGCGTGCACCCCGAGCAGGGCTGGGGCCGGGCCGAGGAGACCTTCGGCGTCGCCGACGAGCTCGCCGCCTACGGCGCCGGGCCGGACTGGTTCACCCTCGGCGACAAGGACCTCGCGACCCACGTCGTGCGCTCGCAGATGCTCGGCCTGGGCTACCCGCTCAGCCAGGTCACCGCGGCGCTGTGCGAGCGCTGGGGGCTGCCGGGCCGCGGGGTGCGCCTGCTGCCGATGACCGACGACCCGGTCGAGACCCACGTCGTGGTCGACGACGAGCAGGCCGAGGGCGGGCAGCGCGCGATCCACTTCCAGGAGTGGTGGGTGCGCCACCACGCCGCCCTCCCGGCGCGCCGCATCGTCGCCGTCGGCGCCGAGCAGTCGACCCCCGCGCCCGGGGTCCTCGACGCCCTGCGCGAGGCCGACGTCGTGCTCGTCCCGCCGAGCAACCCGGTCGTCTCGATCGGCACCGTGCTGGCCGTCCCCGGCGTCCGCGACGCGCTGCGCGGCACCCGCGCACCCGTCGTCGGGCTGTCCCCCATCGTCGGCGGCGCCCCGGTGCGAGGCATGGCCGACGCCTGCCTGGCGGCGATCGGCGTCGCCAGCACCGCCCGTGCGGTCGGGGGCCTGTTCGCCGACCTGCTCGACGCCTGGCTCGTCGACACCTCCGACGCCGACCTGGACGGCACCACCGTGCCCGGCGGCCGCGCCCGCGTGCACGCCCGCCCGCTGCTGATGACCGACCTCGAGGCGTCCGCCGAGATGGCCGGCGCCGCGCTCGACGTCGGCCTCGACCTCGTGGCCGCCGGACGCGGCGCGTGACCGGGCCCGCGGAGGTCTCGGCCGTCGCGGTCCCCGGCCTGCCGGAGGTGGGGGCGGGCGACGACCTCGCGGCGCTGGTCGCCGCGGCGCTCGTCGCCTCGGGCACGGCGCTGCGCGACGACGACGTCGTGGTGGTGGCCTCCAAGGTGGTGGCCAAGGCCGAGGGACGCACCGTCGCGGCCACCGACCGCGAGCGGGCCCTCGACGCCGCGGCCTCGGACGAGGTGGCGGCGCGCCGGCTCCCCGACGGCCGGCGCACCCGGGTCGTGCGCACCCACCTCGGCCCGGTGCTCGCGGCCGCCGGCATCGACGCGTCCGTCGTCCCCGAGGGCACCGACCTGCTGCTGCCGGCCGACCCCGCCGCCTCCGCCCGCGCGCTGCGGGCGCGGCTGCACGAGCTC
>NZ_BAAHAF010000031.1:3289-4845 GCF_054777815.1 Angustibacter speluncae
GACCCCGACGCCTCCGCCCGCGCGCTGCGGGCGCGGCTGCACGAGCTCACCGGCGCCCGTCCGGCCGTGCTCGTCACCGACACGGCCGGCCGCCCGTGGCGCGACGGCGTCGCCGACTTCGCGCTCGGTGCGGCGGGCCTCGCGGTCCTCGACGACGCCCGGGGCCGGCTCGACGCCCACGGCCGGGCGCTCGAGGTCACCGTGCGCAACGTCGCCGACCAGGTCGCCGGTCTCGGCGACCTGGTGAAGGGCAAGGCCCGCGCCACCCCGGTGGCCGTCGTGCGCGGCCTCGCCGAGGCCGTGCTGCCCGACGACGGCCCCGGCGACGCGGTGCTGGCCCGCGGCCGCGCCGGCGACTGGTTCCGGCACGGCCACGTCGAGGCGGTCTGGCACGCGCTCGGCCTGCCGCCGGGCACCGACGAGGCGCCCCCGCTGGTGGCGGCGTCCGAGCCGGTGGCCGAGGTGCTCGCGCGGGCGGTGCGGGTGGCGCTGCACGGCGACGCCGTCCCCGGCTGCACGGCCGAGGTCGTCCCCGAGGGGGACGCCGCGAGCGTGCTCCTCGCGTGCGACGACCCGTTCGCCCTGGGCCGGGCGGTCGAGCGGGTGAACGCGGCCGCCCGGGCCGAGGACCTGTTGGTCCGACCGGAGGTGGGTCTGCCGGACGGGGCACGCGGGTACCTGCGCGTCACCTACGCTCGTCCGCATGAGTGATCGCGCCTCCGTGACCGACCGGACCACCGACCGGGCGGGCTCGGTGTTCGTCTCGGAGCGCCCGTGGGGGCGGTTCGAGCAGTTCGCGACGAACGAGCCGGTCACCGTGAAGACCATCACGGTCGAGCCCGGCCACCGGCTGAGCCTGCAGCGGCACACCGGCCGCGAGGAGCTCTGGCACGTGCTCGACGGCCGCGCCGACACCCACGTCGACGGCGTCGACCGCGTCCTCGGCCCGGGCGAGCGCGTCCTGGTGCCGCGCGGCGCGACGCACCGGCTCGGCAACTCCGGCGACGTGCCGCTGCGCGTGCTCGAGATCGCCTTCGGCCACTTCGACGAGGACGACATCGAGCGGCTGCAGGACGACTACACCCGCTGACCCCTCAGCGGCCGCGCAGGAACCGCGCCGGCGTGTGCGAGGGCAGCGTCATCCGCGGCGCCCGTCGCGGCCGCCGCGACCCGGCCAGCTCGAGCAGGCGCTGCACCCGGTAGCGGTGCCCGGCGTAGCGGGCCACCACCTCGGCGCACGCGTCGTCGTCGAGCACCTCGCCGGTCAGCGACCACGACACGTCCCGGGCGACGTGGAAGTCGCCGAACGACATGGCGTCCGGGTCGCCGTGCGCCCGCTGGCGCACCTCGGCCGAGGTCCACCGCCCCACCCCCGGCAGCGTCCGCAGCGCCGCGTCGGCCCGCTCGTGGGTGCCGTGCAGCGTCCGCTCGAGCCCGTGCGGCGCACCCGCGCCCGCGAGCAGCGCGGACCGGCGCTGGTGGTCGACCCCCGCCCCGAGCCACGACCAGCTCGGCACCCGCCGCCACGACGCCGCGGTCGGCGCCGTGCGCATCCC
>NZ_BAAHAF010000032.1:0-2437 GCF_054777815.1 Angustibacter speluncae
CGGTGGCACGGCGCCCGCACCGGGCGCCACGTCCGCCGCACCCGGGTCGGGCACCCCGGCACCGGCGACGACGTCCGCACCGGGCGCGACCACGCCGGCGGACCCGTCGGCGAGCGCGTCGGCGACCACCTCGGCCGCGGGGGGCGCGACGCCGTCCGACGGTCCGTCGTCCTCGTCGTCGGGTCGCGCGGACGCGATGGCCCTCACCTCGGGCTCGCGCGACGCCGGCGGCCCGCCGTGGACCGCGATCGGCGGCGGACTGCTCGTCGTGCTGCTGGCGGCAGCCGCCGGCGTGGTGGCCTGGCGCCGCCGCGCGGCAGGTAGCGGTCCGGACGCGTACGGGGGCTGACGCTGGCACTCCCGAGGTCGGTGCACCCGGGCGCCTGGTGGGTCTGGGCGCTCGGGCTCGCCGTCGCCGCGAGCACCACCACCAACCCGCTGCTGCTGGGCCTGCTGCTGGCCGTGGCGTGCCTGGTGGTGGCCTCGCGGCGCGGCACCTCGCCCTGGGCGCGCGCCTTCCGGCTCTACCTCTACCTCGGGCTCGCGATCGTCGTGCTGCGCGTGGTCCTGCACGTGCTGGTGGGCCTGAAGTACGGCGAGATCCTGCTGCTCGACCTGCCCGCCGTCCCGATGCCGTCGTGGGCGGCGGGCATCCAGCTGCTCGGGCCGCTGCACCTGGAGTCGCTCGTCGCCGCCGTCTCCGTCGCGCTGCGGCTCGCGGTGCTCGTCGCGTGCATCGGCGCCGCGAACGCGCTCGCCAACCCCAAGCGGCTGCTGAAGGCGTTCCCGGCCGCCCTCGCCGAGATCGGCACCGCCGTCGTGATCTCGGTGACGGCGGCCCCGCAGCTGGCCGAGAGCGTGCAGCGGGTGGTCCGGGCCCGGCGGCTGCGCGGCGACACCGCGCGCGGCCTGCGGTCGGTGCGGCAGGTGGCGCTGCCGGTGCTGCAGGACACCCTCGACCGGTCGCTGCTGCTCGCGTCCGCGATGGACTCGCGCGGCTACGGCCACCGCGTCGAGCAGTCGCGTGCGGCGCGCGCGGTCACCGGGACGCTCACCCTCGGTGGCCTGCTCGGGTCCTGCCTCGGCCTCTACGGCCTGCTCGACACCACGGCGCCGGTCTGGCTCGGGGTACCGGTGCTGCTGCTCGGCCTGGCCCTGTCGGTGGCCGGGCTCTGGGCGGGCGGGCGCGCGGTGCGCCGCACCACCTACCGCCCCGACCCGTGGTCGCTGCCCGAGTGGGTCACCGCCGCGACCGGACTCGCGACGGCGGCCGCCCTCCTGGTGCAGGTGCGGCTCGAGCCCGCGGCGATGTCGATGCCCGTGACGCCGCTCGCCTGGCCCGCGCTGCCCCTGCTCGCCCTGGTCGGCATCCTCGTCGCCGCGCTGCCGGCGTTCCTCACGCCGCCTCCGCCCGCCCCCTCGACCCGCCGCGCCGCCACGCGCGCGAGCACCGCCCTGGAGAAGGCGGCGTGAGCGCCGTCCTGCTGCAAGGGGTCTCGGTCACCTACCCCGGTACCGACGTCCCCGTGCTGCGCGGCGTCGACCTCGCCGTCGAAGAGGCCGAGCTCGCGCTGGTGGTCGGGCGGACGGGCTCCGGCAAGAGCACCCTGCTCGGGGTCGTGAACGGGACCGTGCCCCACTTCAGCGGCGGCCGCCTCGCCGGCCGCGTCCTGGTGCACGGGCGCGACACGCGCACGCACCGCCCGCGCGACCTCGCCGACCTCGTCGGCGTCGTCGGGCAGGACCCGCTGGCGGGCTTCGTCACCGACACCGTCGAGGAGGAGCTCGCCTACGCGATGGAGCAGCTCTCGCTGCCCACCGCCACGATGCGCAAGCGGGTCGAGGAGACGCTCGACGTGCTCGGTATCGCCGAGCTGCGCGACGCGCCGTTGCGCGAGCTGTCCGGCGGGCAGCAGCAGCGGGTCGCGATCGGGTCGGTGCTCACCGCCCACCCGCGCGTCCTCGTGCTCGACGAGCCCACCTCCGCCCTCGACCCCACGGGCGCCGAGGAGGTGCTCGCCACCCTCACCCGGCTCGTGCACGACCTCGCGGTCACCGTGCTCGTCGCCGAGCACCGCGTCGAGCGCGTGCTGCAGTACGCCGACCGCGTCGTCCACGTCGGCACCGACGGCACCGTCCGCGACGGCGCGCCCGCCGACGTGATGGCGGGGTCCGACGTCGCGCCGCCGGTCGTCGAGCTCGGCCGCTGGGCCGGGTGGACGCCGTTGCCGCTGTCGGTGCGCGACGCCCGCCGGGCCGGGACGCGACTGCGCGACGCCCTCGCCGAGCAGGCGTCTCCCGCGCCGGTCACCGAGCCCGGGGCCGCCGCCGCGCAGGCGGGCGGGGTGGTCGTCCGGCAGCGGGTCGAGCGTGGCCCGCAGCGCCCGGGACAGGTCGCTCTCGGCCGACTCGCGCTCCTCGCTCAGCGCCTCGAGCC
>NZ_BAAHAF010000032.1:2489-21593 GCF_054777815.1 Angustibacter speluncae
GTCGGCTTCGGGGACGTCCTGGCCGTCGACGGCGTGAGCCTGCAGGTGCGTGCCGGTCAGGCCGTCGCGCTCGTGGGGCGCAACGGCGCCGGCAAGTCGACGCTGCTGTGGGCGCTGCAGGGCAGCGGCCGCCGCGCAGCCGGCAGCGTCCGGGTCGGGCCCGGGCTGGACGCCGACCCCGCCGGCCTCGACGCCCGCGAGCGCCGTCGCCGGGTCGGGCTGGTGCCGCAGACGGCGTCCGACCTGCTCTACCTCGACACCGTCGGCGGCGAGTGCGCGCAGGCCGACCGCGAGAGCGGTGCGAGCACCGGTGCGTGCGCCGCGCTGCTCGACCGGATCGCGCCGGGGATCGACCCGGCGACCCACCCGCGCGACCTCAGCGAGGGCCAGCGGCTCGCGCTGGTGCTCGCGGTGCAGCTCACCGCCGACCCGCCGGTGCTGCTGCTCGACGAGCCCACCCGCGGGCTCGACTACACCGCCAAGGCGGCGTTGCGCGACGCCGTGCGCGGGCTCGCCGGCCAGGGCCGCAGCGTGCTGCTGTCGACCCACGACGTCGAGTTCGTCGCGCAGGTGGCCGACCGCGTCGTCGTGATGGCCGCCGGCGAGGTCGTGGCCGACGGCCCCACCGCCGACGTGGTCGTCTCCTCCCCCGCGTTCGCGCCGCAGGTCGCGAAGGTGACCGCGCCGCAGCCGTGGCTGACCGTCGACCAGGTGCGCGCCGCCCTGCCGGGGGGTGCGCCGTGAGCGCCGACGTGACCGCGCTGCCCTCGTCGGTGCGGGCGGTCGCGCTGCGTCCGCGCTCGACGGCTGCGGTCGTGCTGGTGTCGGTCGCGGGGCTGATGGCGTTCTGCTGGCCGCTGCTGGTCGACCCGGGTGCCGGGCTCGCGCACGGCACCGACGCCCCGCTGGTGCTGGGCCTGCTGCTGCCGCTGCTGCTCGCCGTCGTGCTGTTCGAGATCGGCGAGGGCGGGCTCGACGTCAAGGCGCTCGCCATGCTCGGCGTGCTGTCGGCGGTGGGGGCGGCGCTGCGCCCGCTCGGCGCGGGCACCGCCGGGCTCGAGACGGTGTTCTTTCTGCTCGTGCTCGGCGGACGGGTGTTCGGCGCCGGGTTCGGGTTCGTGCTCGGGGCGACGACGTTGTTCGCGTCCGCGCTCATCACCGGCGGCGTGGGCCCGTGGCTGCCGTTCCAGATGCTCGGTGCCGCCTGGGTCGGCCTCGGGGCGGGCCTGCTCCCCCGCGCCCGCGGCCGGTGGGAGATCGCGCTGCTGGCGGTCTACGGCGCCCTCGCCGGGCTCGCCTACGGGTTCGTGATGAACCTGTCGTTCTGGCCGTTCGCGGCCGGCGACGGCACCGGGCTCTCGTTCGTCCCGGGCGACCCGCTGCTCGAGAACCTGCACCGCTTCGTGCTGTTCACCCTCGCCACCTCGCTCGGGTGGGACCTCGGCCGCGCGGTCACGAACGTCCTGCTCATCACCCTCACCGGCCACGCGGTGCTGTCGACGCTGCGTCGCGCGGCACGCCGGGCGGCCTTCGACGCGCCCGTCGAGTTCGACGAGGCGCCGCCGGCGCGGCCCGCCCCCGGACGGGCCGCCCCGGCGGACGGCTAGGCGGCCCGGCCGCGTGGTGCGGCCGAGCCGAAGAACTGCCGCAGCCGCGGGACGCGGCGCAGCACGAACCGGTCGAGCAGCACGACCAGCACCAGCGAGGCGCCGAACACCGGCAGGACGACCGCGAGCACGACCACCAGCACCCCCAGCAGGGGCGTCGCGACGACCGAGCCCGCCCGCGCCCGCGGGGCACCGAGCTGCTCGCGCCCGCGCGGCCGGCGCCGCCACCACATGAGCGGCCCCGTCACGCACGAGACGATCACCAGCACGCAGCCGAGGGCGGTCAGGGTCGTGTTGAGGCCGCCGAACCGGCGTCCCTCGTGCAACGCGATGCCCTGCGAGACGACCTTCGCCAGACCGCTGTACTGCTCGTAGCCGTACGTCGACACGACCTGCCCGCCGAACCGGTCGACGTGCACGGTGCGCTCCTGCCCGGGGTCGTCGAAGGCGTACCCGATGACCGAGAACACGCCGGCGTCGTCGGCGGGCATCGCCACGGTCAGCGGGTGCCGCAGGCCCTCGCGGTCGGCGACGGCGACGGCCGTGTCGACGTCGGCGACCGAGACGTCCTGTCCCGCAGCGGGGCTCGAGGGCACGGGCGCGTCCTGCTGCGCCCACGGCACGGTGTGGTGGCTGTGCGGCAGCGACTCGTCCAAGGTCGACGTCGGGTCGGACAGCGCGCCGTGGTCCTGCGACCACAGCGACGACCCGCCCTCGGTGGCGAGCCGCTGGGCGGCCGCGCCGAAGACGCCCGTCCACGGCAGGCCCGACACCACCAGCAGCAGCAGGAACGCCCCGACGACCGCGCCGGACGCCGCGTGCCCGGACCGCAGGCGGGCCCAGCGGGCCCCGGACCGCCGCTGCCGGCGCCGCGCCCGCCACCCGCGCACGAACAGGTAGTAGCCGGTCAGCGCCATCACCACGGCCCAGCTCGCGCCCAGCTCCATCACCAGGTCGCCGGGCGTGCCGCTCATCAGGTCGGCGTGCAGCCGCACCGCGGTGCCGCTGAGCGTGCCGTCCGGGTCCAGCGACCCGAGCACCGTCCCGGTCCACGGGTCGACGAACACGTCGAGCGTGCGCTCGTCCGCGGTGGTGAGGGTGAAGCGGGTGCTGTGGTCGGCGGCGGCCGGCTCGGTCATCGAGACGATCGTGTCGTCGGGGTGCGCCTGCGCGACGGCGAGCCGCTGGGCCTCGTACGACGCCACCGCCGTCCCGGGATCGACCCGCATCAGGTCGGCGTGCAGCGCCGGTTCGAGCTGGAACCGGAACAGGTAGATCAGCCCGGTGACGGCCAGGACCAGCAGCACCGGCAGCACGACGACGGCGCCGTAGAAGTGCCACCGCCAGAAGGTGCGGAACAGGCCCTGGCCGCGCGGGGTCCGGGTGGGAGGTCGGGGGGTCGGCTGGTCGCGGGCGTCGGAGGACGCGGGGACGACGGACGTGCTCACGGGTTGCCTCGTTCTCGTGCGGACGATTGGGCGGCAGGGCACGGTGACGCGCCGACCTGCCGCGGGGTCGCCGAGGGTGGTCGTCGGGTGCGCCGGGGAGGCGCCGGGGCGCGGCGCAGCGTGGCAGCTGCCGCGCGCGGGGTGCTCGGGTCGCGCTCAGACCACGACGGGCGGCCCGCGGCGGACGGGCGAGGCACCCGTCCACACGCTCTCCCGCCAGGGCACCGCCAGGACGTCGGTGCGGACCCGCGCGGGACGCACGCGGACGAGCCGCACCGCGCGCGGGAGAGCCAGCCGCAGGAGCACCGCGACCGACCGCACCAGCCCGGCCGCGGCGACCGCCGCGCGGGCGCCGGCGCCCGTGCGGGCGAGCAGACCCGCGACGACGACCGCGACAACGAGGTGCGCGGCCAGCATCGGTGCGGACGGGACGAGGTCGGCGGTGGCGGTCTGCGCACCGAGCGAGACGGCGTGGTGCCCGGCCGACGCACTCGCGTGCGTGCTGCCCGTCACGGCGGCGGCCGTGGTGAGCGCGCCGTGCGCCACCACCTGGAGCAGCGAGACGCGGACGGCGAGGCCCCACGTCCCGCGCAGCAGCGTGGCGACGGTCGCGTCGGCCAGGCCGAGCACCAGCGCGACGGCGACCACGAGCCCGACGCCGGGCCGGTGGCCGGCGGCCACCAGGTGGGCCAGCACGGCGGCCGACGCCGCGAGCAGCGACACCGCGGCGCTGCTCAGCAGCCGCGGGCCGAGCCGTCCGGACGAGGGCACCCGCCGAACGCTACCGGTTGCGCTCAGTCCGGCGGCGGGTCGGCGCGGGCGACCTCGAGCGACAGCGTCCGCAGGAGGTCGACCGGCTCGCGACCGGTCTCGTGGGCGGCCGCCGTCGTGGCGAGCCGGGCGACGGTGAAGAAGGCGGCGACCGCGTCGTCGGGTCCCCCGACCTCGACGAGCAGCCGCCGCACGTCCTCGGTGCGGCCCTCCTCCTGCGCGACGAGCACGCCGATGGCGGCCTGGACGCTGTCGCGGTACCGCAGCGCCGCCTCGGAGGTCACCTCAGACCGCGGTGGGTCGCAGCGGCGACTCGCTGGCCCGCGCCTGGTCGAAGCGCGCCTTCACGTCGTCCCAGTTGATGAGCGACCACAGCTTCTCGACGTAGTCGGGGCGCACGTTCTTGTACTGCAGGTAGTACGCGTGCTCCCAGGCGTCGAACACCAGGATCGGGGTGCTCGCCATGCCCACGTTGCCGTGGTGGTCGTAGACCTGCTCGACGACCAGGCGGCGGCTCACCGGCTCCCACGCCAGGACCCCCCACCCCGAGCCCTGCACCAGGGTGGTCGCCGACGTGAGCTGCTTGCTGAAGGCGTCGAACGACCCGAAGTGGTCGTCGATGGCGGCGCGCAGCTCGCCGTCGGGGCGGTCGCCGCCGTCGGGCGACAGGTTCTGCCAGAACAGCGTGTGCAGGACGTGGCCGGACAGGTTGAAGGCGAACGTCTTCTCGAGCCCGACGATGGAGCTGAAGTCGTCCTTCTCGCGCGACTCGGCCATCCGGTCGAGGACGTCGTTGGCGCCCTTGACGTACGCGGCGTGGTGCTTGGCGTGGTGCAGCTCGAGGATCTCGCCGGTGATCGCGGGCTCGAGCGCGGCGTAGTCGTACGGCATGTCGGGCAGGGAGTAGGTCGCCATGCCCGTGAACGTACGTCTGTTGCGACCATGTCGCAACAGCCGCTCGACCCGGGTGCCATGCTGGTCGTCGCCGTCGCCGAGGAGGTCCCGATGAGCGAGCTGACCCCGTACGTGTGCGTGCGCGACGCGCGGGCCGCGATCGACTGGTACGTCGCGCACCTCGGTGCCGTGGTCGTGCACGAGCCGGTCGTGATGGACGACGGGCGCGTCGGTCACGTCGAGCTCGCCGTCGACGGCGCCCGCTGGATGATGAGCGACGAGTTCGGCTCGGCCGGCGTCGCCGCGCCCGACCCCGACCGGGGCGCGGCGGTGACGCTCCACCTCACGGTCGACGACGTCGACGCGGTGGCCGCTCGGGTGCAGGCCGCGGGCACGCCGATGGACCGGGGTCCGGAGGACGCCGGCGACGTCGGGCGGGTCGCCGTGTTCCGGGACCCGTTCGGGCACCGCTGGTTCCTCAACCAGCCCGGCTGACGCTCGCGCGCGGGCACGGCGCGCACCCGTTCGTCACCTCGCGCACGTCCTGACCTGCGCGAGGTGACGAACAGGTGCGCGGCGTGGCCGGACCCGGTCCTGCGACCCCGCGACGGTCAGACCACCGTGCCGGGCTCGAGCCTCGACCCGGCCGGCACCCGCGCCCTGCGGCCGATCCGGCTCTGGCGTCCGACCAGGGTGATGTCCTTGTCGCGCGGGTTGCGCGACGGCGCGTCGGCGCCGACCACGGCGTCGCGTCCCACCACGACGTCGACGTCGACCACCGCGGTGCGCACCTGCGCGCCCGCCTCGACGACGACGTCCTCGAACAGCACGCTGTCCTGCACCAGCGCCCCGGCCTGCACGACCACACCCGGACCCAGCACCGAGCGCACCACCCGGCCGCGCACGTCCGCGGCGAGCCCGACGACGCTGTCCTCCACGTGCGCCCCCGCCCGCACGACCCCGGGCGCGCGGCGGACGGCCGTCGACACCACCGGGCTCTCGGGGTCGGTGAGCGCGTCGATCCGCCCGGCCAGCAGGTCGCGGTGCGCGGCCAGGTACGCCTCGGGGCGGCCGACGTCGCGCCAGTAGCGCCCGATCGGGAACGCCCGCACGTCGCCGGTGCGCACCAGGTGGGGCAGCAGGTGCTCGCCGAAGTCGCCCAGGCCGCCGTCCTCGAGCTCGCCGTCGGCCGACAGCGTGCGGCGCAGCTCGTCGAGCGCGCCGACCAGGGCCTGCGGGCGGTAGGCGAACACCTCGACCGCGACGATCGTGGCCGAGGGACGCGACGGCTTCACCTCGACGCCGGTGACCCGCCCGCCCCGGTCGGCGAGCACCACGACGTTGTGCCGGGCCTCGGTGCGGGTGACGTCGGCGGTGACGACGGTGCAGTCGGCACCGGACGCGAGGTGCGCCTCGACCACGGACGTGAGGTCGAGAGCGAAGACGTGGTCGGCGCTGAGCACGAGCACGACCTCGGCGTCGAACCGCTCGATGTCGTCACGCATGCTCAGCAGGTCGTCGGCGTTGCCGTGCGCGAACCCGGCCTCGACGCCGCTGCCCGCCCCCTCCTCGGGCACCACCCGACGGAAGCCGCCGCGCGTGCGGTCGAGGTCCCACGGCCGTCCACCGGACAGGTGCGGGTCGAGCGAGGCGGCCTGGTACTGCACCGACAGCCAGACGTCCCCGATGCCGCTGTGCGACAGCGACGACATCGCGAAGTCGACCAGGCGGTAGGCGCCGGCGAACGGCAGCGCGGGCTTGGCCCGCTCCCGGGTCAGCACGTCCATCCGCGACCCCTGGCCGCCCGCCTGCACCACCGCGAGCACGCGCGACCGGTATCCCATCGCGTCACCCTAGGGCTGGTATCCCGGTTCGGCCCGGGTCCCGGTCTCTGGGAGAATCCGCCGCATGACCGACGCCCCCGCCCTGCGTGCCGCCACCGTCCCCGACAAGCCGTCGCTCGACGGCCTCGAGGCGAAGTGGGGCCGGGTATGGGACGACGACCAGGTCTACGCGTTCGACCGCACCGCCACCCGCGACCAGGTGTTCTCCATCGACACCCCGCCGCCGACGGTCAGCGGCTCGCTGCACGTGGGCCACGTGTTCTCGTACACCCACACCGACTGCGTCGCCCGCTACCAGCGGATGCGCGGCAAGGCGGTGTTCTACCCGATGGGCTGGGACGACAACGGCCTGCCCACCGAGCGCCGGGTGCAGAACTACTACGGCGTGCGCTGCGACCCGTCGGTGCCGTACGACCCCGACTTCACGCCGCCGGCCAAGCCCGACCCCAAGCGCCAGCTGCCGATCTCGCGCCGCAACTTCGTGGCGCTGTGCGAGGAGCTCACCCACGTCGACGAGCAGGTGTTCGAGCAGCTCTGGCGCACGCTCGGGCTCTCCGTCGACTGGTCGACCCTGTACACGACGATCTCGGACGACTCCCGCGCCGTGGCCCAGCGCGCGTTCCTGCGCAACCTGTCCCGGGGTGAGGCGTACTCGTCCGAGGCGCCGTCGCTGTGGGACGTGACGTTCCAGACCGCCGTGGCCCAGGCCGAGCTCGAGGCGCGCGAGTACCCGGGCCACTACCACCGGGTGGCGTTCCACCGCCCGGACGGCACCCCGGTGCACATCGAGACCACCCGGCCCGAGCTGATCCCCGCGGTGGTGGCGCTGATCGCGCACCCCGACGACGAGCGCTACCAGCCGCTGTTCGGCACCACGGTCACCTCGCCGCTGTTCGGGGTCGAGATCCCCGTGCTGGCGCACCGGATGGCCGAGATGGACAAGGGCGCCGGCATCGCCATGTGCTGCACGTTCGGTGACCTCACCGACGTGCAGTGGTGGCGCGAGCTCCAGCTGCCCACCCGCGCGGTCGTGGGCCGCGACGGGCGCGTGCTGCGCGACACCCCGGAGTGGATCACGGGCGGCCCGGGCGAGGCCCTGTACGCCGAGCTCGCCGGCACCACGACGTTCACCGCGCGCGAGAAGGTCGTGGCGGCCCTGCGGGAGTCGGGCGACCTCGACGGCGAGCCGACGGCCACCCAGCGGATGGCGAACTTCTACGAGAAGGGCGACAAGCCGCTCGAGATCGTGACCTCCCGCCAGTGGTACATCCGCAACGGCGGACGCGACGCCGACGTGCGCGACGCGCTGATCGCGCGCGGGCGCGAGATCACCTGGACGCCCGACCACATGCGGCACCGGTACGAGAACTGGGTCGAGGGCCTGAACGGCGACTGGCTGATCAGCCGGCAGCGGTTCTTCGGCGTGCCGTTCCCGGTCTGGTACCGCCTCGACGACGAGGGCCAGCCGCTGCACGACGAGCCGCTGCTCGCGGCCGACGACGCCCTGCCGGTCGACCCGTCGTCCGACCCCGCGCCCGGCTTCACCGAGGACCAGCGCGACGTGCCGGGTGGCTTCACCGGCGACCCGGACGTCATGGACACCTGGGCGACCTCGTCGCTGTCGCCGCAGGTCGTCACGGGCTGGAGCCGCGACGACGACCTGTTCGCGCGCACCTTCCCGATGGACCTGCGGCCCCAGGCGCACGACATCATCCGCACCTGGTTGTTCTCCACCGTCGTGCGCGCGCACTACGAGCACGGCAGCATCCCGTGGCGCCGCGCGTCGATCTCGGGCTTCGTGGTCGACCCCGACCGCAAGAAGATGAGCAAGTCCAAGGGCAACGTGGTGGTGCCCACCGACATCCTCGAGCGCTACGGCGCCGACGCCGTGCGCTGGCGCGCGGCGATGGCGCGGCCGGGCATGGACTCGCCGTTCGACGAGACCCAGATGAAGGTCGGCCGGCGCCTGGCCATCAAGGTGCTGAACGCGTCGAAGTTCGTGCTCGGCCTCGGCGCCACGGGCGCCGACCTCGCGGCCGTCACCGAGCCGGTCGACACCGCGATGCTCGCCGGGCTGCGCCGCACGGTCGAGGAGGCCACCACCGCGTTCGAGGCGTTCGACTACAGCCGCGCGCTCGAGACGTCCGAGCGGTTCTTCTGGACGTTCTGCGACGACTACGTCGAGCTGGTGAAGGAGCGCGCGTACGGCGAGGGCCCGGCGGCCGACTCGGCGAGAGCCGCACTCGCGCTGGCGCTCTCGGTGCAGCTGCGGCTGCTCGCGCCGGTCATGCCGTACGCGACCGAGGAGGCCTGGTCGTGGTGGCAGGACGGCTCGGTGCACCGCGCGTCCTGGCCCGCGGCCGACGAGTGCGGCGAGGGCGGCGACCCGGCCGTGCTGACCGCGGTGGCGTCGGCGCTCGCCGGCATCCGCGGCGCGAAGTCGTCGGCCAAGGTCAGCCAGCGCACCGACGTGGTGCGCGCGGTCGTCACGGCACCCGAGGCCGACCTCGAGCGGGTGCGCGCCGGCGAGGGCGACCTGCGCGGGGCGGGCCGCGTGGCGGCGCTCGAGCTGCGGGCCGGCGGCGACGACGTGCGCGTCGGCGACGTCGAGCTCGCGGTCGTCGAGGGCTGAGCCGTGGACGACGACGCGTTCTGGGCGCTGGTCGAGCAGGCGCGGCGCGACGCCGGTGACGACGCGCCGGAGTCGGTGGCGGAGGCGATGACGGCCGCGCTGGTGGACAGGGGCGCAGCCGAGGCGGTCGCCTTCGACGAGGCGTTCCACCGCGTGAGCGCGCTGGGGTACTCGTGGGAGCTCTGGGGCGCCGCGTACCTGCTCAACGGCGGGTGCTCCGACGACGGCTTCGACTACTTCCGCGGGTGGCTCGTCACCCGCGGCCGCGCCGTGTTCGAGGCCGCTGTGGCCGACCCCGACTCGCTGGCCGGTGTCGTCGGCCCCGACGACCTCGAGGGGCTGGAGTGCGAGGACGCGCTCGGCGCAGCCTGGGACGCGCACCAGCAGCTCACCGGCCAGGACCTCCCGCCCGCGCAGGACGGGGGACCCGGACTGCCCGAGCTCGGCGACGGCTGGGACTTCGACGACGACGCGCAGATGCGCCGCCGCTACCCGCGCCTCAGCGCGCTGGTCGACGCCCAGGACTGACCCGCCCCGGTCGGGGTCCGTCGTCTCGGCGCGCGCGATCGGCCGGTCTGCGCCAAGGTGGCCTGCGGTCCTGACCGCTGCGGCTCCGGCCGCCCACCCACGGGGGTGCTGATGGTGCTCGCCTCGGCTGCCGCTGGTGGCGACCTCCGGCTCGACGCCGGACCCGTCGACTACCTGATCGTCGCGCTGTACTTCGCGTTCGTCCTCGGCATCGGCCTGCTCGCCCGCCGCTCGCTCTCGAGCAGCATCGACTTCTTCCTGTCGGGCCGCTCGCTGCCCGCCTGGGTCACCGGCCTGGCGTTCATCTCGGCCAACCTCGGTGCGGTCGAGATCATCGGCATGTCGGCCAACGGCGCCCAGTTCGGCATCCCGACGGTCCACTACTTCTGGATCGGCGCCGTCCCGGCGATGCTGTTCCTCGGCATCGTGATGATGCCCTTCTACTACGCCTCGAACGTGCGCTCGGTGCCCGAGTTCATGCGGCGCCGGTTCGGCCCGCCGGCGCACCTGGTGAACGCGATCAGCTTCGCCGTGGCCCAGCTGCTCATCGCCGGCATCAACCTGTTCCTGCTGGCGAGCGTCGTCGAGGTCATCCTCGGCTGGCCGCTGTGGGTCTCGCTGATCCTCGCCGCCGCGATCGTGCTGACGTACACCGCCCTGGGCGGCCTGTCGGCGGCGATCTACAACGAGGTGCTGCAGTTCTTCGTCATCGTCGCGGCGCTGCTGCCGCTGACGCTCGTCGGCCTGCACAAGGTCGGCGGCTACTCGGGGCTGAAGGAGCGCATCACCGAGGCGGGCAACGCCGAGGCGCAGCTGTCGTCGTGGCCCGGCACCAACCTCACCGGCATCGACTCCCCCGTCCTGTCGGTCGTGGGCATCGTCCTCGGTCTCGGCTTCGTGCTCTCGTTCGGCTACTGGACGACGAACTTCGTCGAGGTGCAGCGCGCGATGGCGTCGAAGTCGATCTCGGCGGCGCAGCGCTCGCCCATCATCGGCGCCTTCCCGAAGATGTTCATCCCGTTCATCGTGATCCTCCCCGGCATGATCGCCGCGGTCCTGGTGAACGAGATCGCCGAGCCCAAGGCCGCCGGCGAGGAGGCAGCGTACAACGACGCGATCCTCTACCTGATCCGCGACCTGCTGCCGAACGGCATGCTCGGCGTCGCGATCGCCGGCCTGCTCGCCTCGTTCATGGCCGGCATGGCGGCGAACATCTCGGCGTTCAACACCGTCTTCTCGTACGACCTGTGGCAGACCTACATCCGCAAGGACAACGAGGACGACTACTATACGCGGGTCGGACGGCTGGCGACGGTGGGCGCCACCGTCATCGCGATCGGGACGGCGTTCTTCGCGGCCTCGTACGAGAACATCATGAACTACCTGCAGACCCTGTTCGGGTTCTTCAACGCCCCGCTGTTCGCGACGTTCATCCTCGGCATGTTCTGGAAGCGGATGACGCCGACGGCCGGGTGGACGGGCCTGGTGAGCGGCACGCTCGCGGCGGTGCTCGTCGGGGTGCTCAGCGAGGACGCCCTCGGGGCGCTGTCGATCGGCGTGCTGCCGCTGTCGGGGCAGGGCGCGAGCTTCGTGGCCGCAGGCGCCGCGTTCGGCGTCGACATCCTGGTCAGCGTGCTCGTCACGCTCGTCACCAGACCGAAGGACCCCTCCGAGCTGCGCGGCCTGGTGTGGTCGCTCACGCCCAAGGAGGACTTCCACGACGCCGACGAGGAGACGCTGTCGTGGTACCAGCGGCCGACCGTCCTCGCCGGCATCGGGCTGGTCATCGTCATCGTCCTCAACATCGTGTTCTGGTAGGAGCAACCATGGCCAAGGACCTCAGCAAGGAGCCGGGCACGCCACGCGACGCGTCGCACGGCGCGACGCACCAGGCCGGCGCGTTCGACATCCGCAACTTCATCGCCGCGCTGATCGGCGCGTACGGCGTCATCCTCACCGGGATGGGCCTGTTCGCGACCAGCGACGCCGACATGGACAAGACCGGTGGCTACGCCGTCAACCTGTGGGCCGGTCTCGGGATGGTCGTGTTCGCCGCGGCGTTCGTGCTCTGGGCGCGGCTGCGCCCGGTCGTCGTGCCCGAGCAGGACGACTGACCCGGCACCCCCGACCACGCCGACCACGCCGACCACGACGAGGAGCGGCGCACCCACCTGTCCGGGGTGCGCCGCTCGTCGCGTCCGGCCCGCTGGGACGGGGTGACCCGTCCGCGTGAACCGGGTCGAGCGGGCTCAAGTCGGGCACGGCTGCTGACGAGCGGGAGAGGTCCACCGATCCGCGACCCGGAGCGAGACCGTGACCCAGCAGCTCCCGCAGTACGACTTCTACGCGACGCCCACCGGCGCGCCCTCCCCCGCACCGTCGGCCTCGGCCACCCCGTCCGCCCCCGCGTACGGCACCGCCGTCAACCAGTTCGGCACGCCCCTCGGGGTGCCGGGGGCGACCCTGCCCGCCGCCGCGGCGGCCGCCGCTCCCGTCCGCGCGTCGGGCGGGGTGCGCGTGCCCGGGTGGCTGTGGCGCTGGGCGCTCGGCCTGGCCGTCGCGGCCGTCCTCGGCCTGTTCGGCGTAGGGCGCCTGGACTTCCTCGACGTCGTGCACCACGCACCCGAGCCGCCGGCGACGCTGGCGGGCGCGCCGCTGTCGACCAACGGCGACGCGGAGGCGATGCGGGCCGACGCCCTCGCGAACGTGTCGGGGGTCGACGAGGACGACTTCGCCGTGGCCGTCTACCAGGACCCGTCCCAGTACGTCACGCTCATCGTGGTGGAGCGCTCGGCGACGCAGGAGGAGGTGCGCTTCCTGCTCGACGCCGAGAACGGGGTGCCGGTGCAGGCGGTCGGCGACGCGCTCTGCCGCGACGTCGTGGAGCCCGGGGTGACGGTCGGCGCGTGCGCGAGCAGCTCGGGGGGCCGGACCGTCATGGTGATGCAGGGCCCCGGCACGACGGCCACCGCCCACACCGCACTGCTCGAGGCGTGGGGCGCGTTCGACTGAAGTCTGAGGCTCAGCGCGGCCCGACGACCGCCCAGAGCAGGTCCCAGCCGCTGACCCGGGCGCGCCCGCTGCGCAGCGCCTCGCGCTCGACGCGGCTGCGACCGCCGTGCCCGGGGTCGTAGACGTCGACCCACCCCGGCCCGCTGGCGACCGCGAGCACGACGTGGCGCGGCGTCAGCCCGTTCCCGACGTAGACGGGCACCGGGATGCCGCGGGCGACGGCGGCGTCGACCCGGGCCAGCGCGGCGTCGACCTCGCCGGCGCGCGTCCCGTCGACCCGGGTGACCTCGAACCGGACGCCTCGGGCGCGCCCGAGGTCGTCGAGGGCGTCGCGCAGCCCCCACGGCGGGGTGCCGAGCGCGATCGGCCAGGGCAGCCGCAGCCCCGAGCCGGACGAGGCGGTGTTCGTCGAGGCCTGGACGGCCCGCTCGAGCCGGGCCCAGCGCCGCGCGACCTCGGCCGGCTCCCCCTGCAGCAGCGCGTCGGCGTAGTCGCGGTCGGTGAGCACGCGGAACATCGCCAGGCTGCTGCTGCCGCAGGTGGTGCTCGACGCCTGGCGGAAGGCGGTGCCACGTCCGCGGAGCACGTCGTCGAGGCGTCGGGCGAGCCCGGTGGCGACCGTGCGGGGGACGGTCGGTGCGGCCGCGGAGGCACCGGGGCGCGAGCCCCAGACCCGGCGGGCCAGCCCGCCGAGCACGTCGGTGACGGCGGCAGGCAGGGCGGGTCCTGTCAGGCCGACTTCTCGCGCCGCTCGCGCTTGCGCGGCTCGACCTTCGGCACCAGCGTCGGCAGGACGTTCTCGAGGACGACCTCGCGGGTGACGACGACGCGGGCGACGTCCTCGCGGGAGGGCACGTCGAACATGACGGGCATGAGGACCTCCTCCATGATCGCGCGCAGGCCGCGGGCGCCGGTACCGCGCAGGATCGCCTGCTGGGCCACCGCCTCGACGGCGTCGTCGGTGAACTCGAGCTCGACGCCGTCGATCTCGAACATCTTCCGGTACTGCTTGATCAGCGCGTTCTTCGGCTCGGTGAGGATGCGCACCAGCGCGGCCTGGTCGAGCGGCGAGACGGTCGTGATGACCGGGAGCCGGCCGATGAACTCGGGGATGAGCCCGAACTTCATCAGGTCCTCGGGCATCACCTCGCCGAACACGTCGGCGGCGTCGAGCGGGCTGTGCAGCTGGGCGCCGAAGCCGATGCCGTTCTTGCCCTTGCGGTTCTGGATGACGTCGTCGAGGCCGGCGAACGCGCCGCCGACGATGAACAGCACGTTCGTGGTGTCGATCTGGATGAACTCCTGGTGCGGGTGCTTGCGCCCGCCCTGCGGGGGCACGCTCGCCGTGGAGCCCTCGAGGATCTTCAGCAGCGCCTGCTGCACGCCCTCGCCGGAGACGTCGCGGGTGATCGACGGGTTCTCGGCCTTGCGGGCGATCTTGTCGACCTCGTCGATGTAGATGATGCCCGTCTCGGCCTTCTTGACGTCGTAGTCGGCGGCCTGGATGAGCTTGAGCAGGATGTTCTCGACGTCCTCGCCGACGTAGCCGGCCTCGGTGAGCGCGGTCGCGTCGGCGATCGCGAACGGGACGTTGAGCATCTTCGCCAGGGTCTGCGCGAGGTAGGTCTTGCCGCAGCCGGTGGGGCCGATCAGCAGGATGTTCGACTTCGCGATCTCGACGTGGTCGTCGCCCTTGCGGGCGGCCTCGCCGGCCTGGATGCGCTTGTAGTGGTTGTAGACGGCCACGGAGAGCGCCCGCTTCGCGGGGTCCTGGCCGATGATGTACTCCTGCAGGAAGTCGAAGATCTCCCGCGGCTTCGGCAGCTCGACCAGGCCGAGCTCGCTGGCCTCGGCCAGCTCCTCCTCGATGATCTCGTTGCAGAGGTCGATGCACTCGTCGCAGATGTACACGCCGGGACCGGCGATCAGCTTCTTGACCTGCTTCTGGCTCTTCCCGCAGAACGAGCACTTGAGCAGGTCCGAGCCGTCTCCCATGCGTGCCACGGACCAGTTCCTTCCTCCTGGGCCGGTCGAGGACGACCGGCCACCGCTTCCATTGGACACCACCCGCACCCACCCTGTCAGCGGCTATCCCCCGCGTGTCCGCCGGGGGGGCCTCGCGCGGGTCCGGCGTCCGGGAGGGACGCCGGACCCGGGCGGGACGCGGGTCAGGCGCGGCAGGTCACTCCGTGCGGCCCTTGCGGTACTCGAGCACCTGGTCGACCAGGCCGTACTCGAGGGCCTGCTCGGCGGTGAGGATCTTGTCGCGCTCGATGTCGGCGCGCACCTGCTCGACGTCGCGGTTGGAGTGGTGCGCGATGGTGTCCTCGAGCCAGGACCGCATCCGCAGCGCCTCGTCGGCGTGGATCTGGATGTCGGACGCCTGCGCGTAGTCGCCGCTGGACAGCGCCGGCTGGTGGATCAGGATGCGGGCGTTCGGCAGCGCGAGCCGCTTGCCCGGCGCACCGGCCGCGAGCAGGACGGCGGCGGCCGAGGCGGCCTGGCCGAGCACGGCGGTCTGGATGTCGGGCTTGACGTACATCATCGTGTCGTAGATCGCCGTCAGCGCCGTGAACGAGCCGCCGGGGCTGTTGATGTACATGATGATGTCGCGGTCGGGGTCCAGGGACTCCAGCACCAGCAGCTGCGCCATGATGTCGTCGGCCGACGCGTCGTCGACCTGCACGCCGAGGAAGATGATGCGGTCCTCGAACAGCTTGGTGTAGGGGTCCTGGCGCTTGATGCCGTACGCCGTGCGCTCCTCGAACTGGGGCAGGATGTAGCGGCTCGACGGCATCGCGGGCTGCGCGCCGCGGCCGGCGTGGCCGGACGGTCGGGGGTCGATCACGAGGTCTCCTCGGGGGTCTGGTCGGCGCGGGGGTCGGTGGACGTCAGGCGTTGGTGCCGCCGCCGCCGGCGACGTCCTGCGCCCGGGCCTCGACGTGGTCGATGAAGCCGTACTCCAGCGCCTCGGCCGCGGTGAACCAGCGGTCGCGGTCGTTGTCCTTGGAGATCTGCTCGACGGTCTGGCCGGTCTGCTCGGCGGTCAGCTCGGTGAGCGTGGTCTTCATGTGGTTGATGAGCTCGGCCTGGATCCGGATGTCGGTCACCGTGCCGCCGAAGCCGCCCGAGGGCTGGTGCATCATGATCCGCGCGTGCGGGGTGGCGTACCGCTTGCCCTTCGCGCCGGACGAGAGCAGGAACTGCCCCATCGACGCGGCCAGGCCCATCGCGACCGTGGCGACGTCGGGCTTGACGTACTGCATCGTGTCGTAGATCGCCATGCCGGCGGTCACCGAGCCGCCCGGGCTGTTGATGTACAGCCAGATGTCCTTGTCGGGGTCCTCCGCGGCCAGCAGCAGCATCTGCGCGCAGATGGCGTTGGCGTTGGAGTCGCGCACCTCCGAGCCGAGCCAGATGATCCGCTCGCGCAGCAGGCGCTGGAAGATGTGGTCGTCGAGGCCGCCGGACTGACCGCCCTCGCGCAGGGAGGGCAGCTCGGTACCGAGCGGTCCCACCGTGCCGGGATAGGTGTCACCCACGCTGATCGCTCCGTCCTGGGGTTCGTGGTGACGGCGTCGCGCCCGCTGCTGCGGACCGCTGCCGTCGACTGTCACCGACCCTAACGCGCACCCCCGGCGCCCCACTCCCCGACCTCGCCGCTGTTCGCCCACAGCGCACGGAGGGCGCCCCGCGGTCGCGGGACGCCCTCCGGGAGGTGCAGGTGGTGCGGGTCAGCGCTCGTCGAGCACCACGGGGCCGGCGGGGATGCTGGACGCGGCGTCGCCCTGCTCCTCGTCGTGGTCGTGGCCCTCGTGGTCGTGGTCGTGACCCTCGTGGTCGTGCCCGTGGCTGTGGCCGTGGCCCTCGTGGTCGTCGTCACCCTCGGCGCCCGGGCGCGGCGGCACCAGGTCGTCGAGGTCGACCGGCTCGCCCTTGGCGTCGGTGATGGTGGCAGCCTCGAGCACGACGGCCAGGCCCTTGCGGCGGGCCACCTCGGCGACCATCGTCGGCACCTGGCCGGCCTCGTCGACGGCCTTGGCGAACGCGTTCGCGTCCATGCCGTACCGGGGGGCCTGCGCCACGAGGTACTCGATCAGCTCGCCCTGGGTCACCGACACCTCCTCGGCGTCGACGATCGTGTCGAGGACGAACTGGGTGCGCAGCGCCTTGCGGACCTCCTCGGTCACCTCCGCGCGGTGCTCGTCGTCCTCGAGCCGGTTCTCGCCCTCCAGGTGGGAGTGCACCTCGGCCTCGACCAGGGCGTCGGGCACGGGCACCTCGACGGACTCGAGCAGCGCGTCGAGCACCTTGTCGCGGGCGCCGAGGCCGGCCTGGAACTTCTTCTGCTGCTCGACCTGGGTGCGCAGGTCGGCCTTGAGCTCGTCGAGGGTCTCGAACTCGGACGCCAGCTCGGCGAACTCGTCGTCGGCCTCGGGCAGCTCGCGCTCCTTCACCGACACGGCGGTGACGGTGATCTGCGCGGTCTCGCCGGCGTGCTCGCCGCCGGCGAGCGGCGCCTCGAAGGTGGTCTCCTCGCCGGCGGACAGGCCGGTGAGCGCCTCGTCGAGGCCGTCGATCATGTTGCCGGCGCCGACCTGGTAGCTGATGCCCTTGGCGGAGTCGATCTCCTCCTCGCCGATCCTCGCGACCAGGTCGAGGGAGACGAAGTCGCCGTCGGCGGCGGGGCGGTCGACGCCGACCAGGGTGCCGAAGCGCTCGCGCAGCGCGTCGAGGCGCTCGTCGACGTCGCCGTCGGTGACCTCGTGGTCGTCGATCTGCACGGCGAGGGTCGAGTAGTCGGGCAGCGTGATCTCCGGCCGCACGTCGACCTCGACGGTGAACTTCAGGTCGCCGCCCTGGGCCGGGTCGGGCACGTCGGTGATGTCGACCTCGGGGCGCCCGAGCGGCCGGATCTTCGCCTCGTCGGCGGCCTTGCTGAACAGACCGGGCAGCGCGTCGTTGATCGCCTCCTGCAGCACCGCGCCGCGGCCGACCCGCTGGTCGATGACGCGGGCGGGCACCTTGCCCTTGCGGAAGCCGGGGACCGTGAGCTGCGCGCCGATCGTCTTGTACGCGGCGTCCACGTTCGGCTTGAGCTCCTCGAACGGGACCTCGACGGTCAGCTTGACCCGGGTCGGGTTGAGGTTCTCGACGTCGCTCTTCACGCAGGGGCTCCAGGAGTGGTTCGGGGTGCGGGCGGGTCCGGACCGCGGGCAGCACGGGGCGCCAGGTCGTCAGGACCAGCCGCCCACTCTACCCGCGGGCGCCGCCCCGCCCGAATCGTCGCCGGCGCGGACGGTCAAGGCGGCCGACGGTGCTGCCGATGCCCACCGTCGGGGTGCCGTCCGGGCGCGCCCGCCCGACCGTCGACCCCCGTCCCCGAGGAGCTGCCGTGACCCAGGCCCCCGCGCGAGCCCACGACGCCGGCGACGTCCCGCAGGACGCCGGCGAGCTCGCCCACCGCCTGGTGGCCAACGTCCGCTCGGTCGTGCGCGGCCACGACGCCGCCGTCGACCTGGTCGCCTGCGCCCTGCTGAGCGGCGGCCACGTCCTGCTCGAGGACGTCCCCGGCACCGGGAAGACCACGCTCGCCAAGGCGTTCGCGCGCTCGGTGGGCGCCGACGTCGCCCGCGTCCAGGCGACCGCCGACCTGCTCCCGACCGACGTGACCGGCGCCGGCGTCTGGGACGCGGGCAGCGCCGGGTTCCGGTTCGTCCCCGGACCGGTGTTCGCGCACGTGCTGCTGGTCGACGAGCTGAACCGCACCTCGCCGCGCACCCAGTCCGCGTTCCTGGAGGCGATGGAGGAGGGCGCGGTCACCGTCGACGGCGTGCGGCACCCCCTCCCCGACCCCTTCTTCGTCCTCGCGACGCAGAACCCGTTCGACCAGCACGGGACGTTCCCGCTGCCCGAGGGCCAGCTCGACCGGTTCGCGGTGACGACGCGGCTCGGTCCGCTCGACCCCGCCACCGAGCTGCGGGTCGTGCGCGAGCAGCTGGTGAGCGCGACCGTCGACGACCTCGCGCCGGTGGCCTCGCCCCTGGACCTGCGGGCGGCCCGCGACGCGTGCCGCCGGGTGCACGTCTCCGACGCCGTGCTGCAGCACGCCGTCGCGCTGGCGCACGCCACCCGCGAGGACGGCCGCGTCGCGCTCGGGGCGAGCCCGCGCGCGACGCTCGCCCTGGTGCGCACGGCGCAGGCGCTGGCCGTGCTGCGCGGTCGCGACTTCGTCGCCCCGGACGACACCCAGCAGCTCGCCGCGCCCGTGCTCGCGCACCGCCTCGTCCTGCACGCCGGCCCGTCCGCGCGCGAGGCGGCCGCGGTGGTCGCCGACGCCGTCGCCCGGGTGCCGGTGGCGCTGCGGC
>NZ_BAAHAF010000033.1:0-26383 GCF_054777815.1 Angustibacter speluncae
GCGGCGGCGACGCCGAGGGGGACGGCGAGCAGGACCAGCGCGACCGGCTCGGCGAGCGCCTGCCGCAGCAGCTCGGGGCCGCGCACCCCGCGCAGCTTGGCGAGCGCCAGCTCGCCGTCGCGCGTGGCGAGCACCACGCCGACCAGGGCGAACAGCACGAACCAGCCGACGAGCACGACCTGCAGCCCGACCAGCTGCGCCGTGCTCGCGACGAGCCGGCGCCCCGCCACGGTGCCGTCGAGGGTGTCGAGCACCCGGGCCCGCACGGTGACGTCGCCGAGCGTGCCCTCCTTGTCGCGCACCGCCTCGGCGAGGTCGCGGCGCACGCCCGCGACGTCGTCGAGTGGCACCGCCCCCGGGCGCAGCGCGCGCTCCACCCGCACCGTGGTGCCGGGCACGCGGACGGTCGCCACGAGGTCGCGGGTGACCAGCACCGCGTCGAGCCGGGCCGGCAGCGTCTCCCTCCCGAAGGTGGTCTCCGGGGCGTACTCGGTGACGTCCTCGTCGAACCAGAACCGGCTCGCGGTGTCGAGCGACGACGCCCGGTACACCCCGCTCACCGTGTAGGTGGTGGGGAACGGGTCGGCGGTGCCGGGCAGCGGCGGCTCGTCCTCGAGCTCGGGGAGCAGCACCCGGCCGCCGGCCACGACGCCGACCTCGGCCGCGGACCGGTCCGACAGCAGCAGCTCGGTCGTGCTCGCCGGGCACGCGCCCTCGAGCAGCTCGACCTGCTCGCAGGCCCCCTCGCGCCACAGCAGCGCGCCGAGCGGCAGGGACGAGGCGGGCACGGCCGGCGGCGGCTCCTGCCCCTCCTGCGCCGGCGGCGGCGGGAGGCGGAGCTGGAGCCGGCGCGCGGTGACGACCACCGTGGTGGGTTCGTCCAGCCGCTCGTGCAGCCCCGGGGGCAGCGTGCTCGCCGTGCGCAGGGAGCCCGCGACGACCGTGGGGGCCGGCGGCGGCAGGCCGATCGGCGAGGCGTCCAGCGAGGGCACGCTGTCGCTCAGCACCAGGCCGAGGCCGCTGACGGGCGCCTCGTCGAGCGTGCGGGCGAGCAGCGAGTCCTGGGCGGCCCGGCCCCAGAGCGGTCCGGCGGCGGCGCCGGCCACGGCGAGCGCGCTGGCGACGAGCAGCGCCGCGGACGTCCCCCGACGCCACCACAGACCGCGCAGGACGAGCGCCAGGCCGGACGGCACGGGCGCAGTATGGTCGGCGACGGCACCGCGGGTACAGGAGCCGGGCCGTGCCGGCCCGGGCCGTTTTGACCGCGTGCGAGCCGCGCAGGTACCCTGGCGTGTCGATCCGTTGCGTCGATCTGGCACGCCCTCGGGTGGCCGGGCCGCGGCGGCGACACCCGACATCCCTCACGGAGACGAAGGCCACGACTGTGCGTACGTACACCCCGAAGCCCGGCGACGTCGATCGCCGGTGGCACGTCATCGACGCCGAGGACGTCGTGCTCGGTCGGCTCGCCAGCCAGACCGCCGCGCTCCTGCGGGGCAAGCACAAGCCGATCTTCGCCCCCCACGTCGACACCGGTGACTTCGTCATCATCGTGAACGCCGGCAAGGTCGCCCTCACCGGCAGCAAGCGCGAGCAGAAGATCGCCTACCGCCACTCGGGCTACCCGGGCGGTCTCAAGGCGACCGGCTACACCCAGCTGCTCGAGGAGAACCCCACCCGCGCCGTCGAGAAGGCCGTGCGGGGCATGCTCCCCAAGAACAGCCTCGGCCGGCAGATGCTGCGCAAGCTGAAGGTCTACGCGGGTCCCGAGCACCCGCACGCCGCGCAGCAGCCCGAGTCGTTCCAGATCACCCAGGTCGCGCAGTAAGCCACGCGCCCCACAGCCAGGAAGCAAGGACGAGGAGAACCGTGGCCGAGCCCACCGTGCACGAGCAGGACGTCGACGTCGACGACGCCCCCAGCAGCTACACCACCGCGACGCCGGGCGCCCAGGGCGCCGGCACGTCGATCACCGCCCCCGGCGGTGCCACCGGCCGCCGCAAGCAGGCCGTGGCGCGCGTGCGCCTCGTCCCGGGCACCGGCAAGTTCACGGTCAACGGCCGCGAGCTCGCCGACTACTTCCCGAACAAGGTGCACCAGCAGGCCGTGAACGACCCGTTCACCCTGCTCGAGCTCCAGGGCCGCTTCGACGTCATCGCCCGCATCAACGGCGGTGGCCCCTCGGGCCAGGCCGGCGCCCTGCGCCTCGGCATCGCCCGCGCCCTGAACGGGATCGACGAGGAGGCCAACCGCGCCGGCCTGAAGAAGGCCGGGTTCCTGACCCGCGACGCGCGGGTCAAGGAGCGCAAGAAGGCCGGCCTGAAGAAGGCCCGCAAGGCCCCGCAGTACAGCAAGCGCTGATCGTCGGGCGCTGACGAGGCGTCCGAGAACGGCCCCGGGAGTAGTGTTCCCGGGGCCGTTCCGCGTCCGGGGGTCTGGTGGTGCACGAGGGTGCACGAGAACGGAGGAGCGCAGTGGGACGACTGTTCGGGACCGACGGGGTCCGGGGTCTGGCCAACGTCGACGTCACGGCCGAGCTGGCGCTCGACCTGTCGGTCGCCGCCGCGCACGTGCTGGGTGAGGTGGGCGAGTTCGAGGGCCACCGCCCGACCGCCCTCGTCGGCCGCGACCCGCGCGCCTCGGGGGAGTTCCTGTCGGCCGCCGTGTCGGCCGGGCTGGCGAGCGCCGGCGTCGACGTCGAGGACGTCGGCGTGCTGCCCACGCCCGCCGTGGCCCACCTGGTGGCCGCCCGCGGGGCCGACCTCGGCGTGATGCTGAGCGCGTCCCACAACGCCATGCCCGACAACGGCATCAAGTTCTTCGCCGCGGGTGGCCACAAGCTCGACGACGGCATCGAGGACCAGATCGAGGCCCGCATGCGCGAGCCCTGGCAGCGTCCGACCGGTGCCGCCGTGGGCCGGGTCAACCGCGGCGCCGGCACCGGTGCCGACGAGTACGTCGCGCACCTGGTCTCGACCCTCGACGGCCGCCGGCTCGACGGCCTGCGCGTCGTGGTCGACTGCGCCCACGGCGCCGCCAGCGCGGTCGGTCCGCGGGCGCTGCGCGAGGCCGGCGCCGAGGTCGTGGTGATCGGCGCCGACCCCGACGGCCTGAACATCAACGACGGGTACGGCTCCACCCACCTCGAGCCGCTGCGAACCGCCGTCGTCGAGCACGGCGCGCACGCCGGCGTCGCGTTCGACGGCGACGCCGACCGGTGCCTCGCGGTCGACGGCGCGGGGCGCGTCGTCGACGGCGACCAGATCATGGGCGTGCTGGCCCGGTCGCTGCACGAGCAGGGCCGGCTCGCCCACGACACCCTCGTCACCACCGTGATGAGCAACCTCGGCCTGCGGCTCGCGATGGACGAGGCCGGCATCCGCACCGTCCAGACCGCCGTGGGCGACCGGTACGTGCTCGAGGAGATGCGCCGCGGCGGGTACACGCTCGGCGGCGAGCAGTCCGGCCACGTGCTGCTGACCGACTTCGCCACCACCGGCGACGGCGTGCTCACCGCGCTGCACCTGCTGGCCCGGGTCGCCGAGCAGGGCACCGACCTGGCCGCGCTCGCGGGTCAGGTGCAGCGGCTGCCGCAGGTGCTGGTCAACGTCGAGGACGTCGACAAGGCCCGTGCCGGCGACGACCCCGAGGTGGCAGCGGCGGTCAGCGCCGCCGAGGAGCGGCTCGGCCGCACCGGCCGCGTGCTGCTGCGCCCGTCCGGCACCGAGCCGCTGGTGCGCGTCATGGTCGAGGCCGCCGCGCAGGACGAGGCCGACCTGGTCGCCGCCGAGCTCGCCGAGGTGGTGCGCACCCGCCTCGCGCGCTGACCCCTGTTCGTCCACCACGTCCAGTTGGTGGCCGCACACCGAACGGGGCGTGCGGGGCCCGTGAAGTGGGTGCTCGCCTCGCAGAGTCAGATCTTGCGCAGCCGGACCTGGCGCACCGAGTGGTCGCGGTCCTTGCGCAGCACCAGGTGTGCCCGCGGCCGGGTGGGCAGCACGTTCTCGACCAGGTTGCGCTCGTTGATGTCGTGCCAGATCTGCTCGGCGCGGGCGCGTGCGTCGGTGTCCGACAGGTCCGCGTAGCGGCGGAAGTACGACTCCGGGCGCGAGAACGAGGTCTCGCGCAGGCGCAGGAACCGCTCGACGTACCACTCGCGCACGTGCGAGGTGCGGGCGTCGACGTAGATCGAGAAGTCGAAGAAGTCGCTCACCGCGAGCCCCTGCCGGCCGTCCTGGCGGGGACGCGCGGGCTGCAGCACGTTCAGGCCCTCGACCACGAGCACGTCCGGGCGCCGGACGACGACGTCGGCGCCGGGGACGATGTCGTAGGTGAGGTGCGAGTACAGCGGCGCCCGCACCTCGGCGACGCCGGACTTCACGGCGGTGACGAAGCGCAGCAGGGCACGGCGGTCGTAGGACTCAGGGAAACCCTTGCGCTGCAGCAGTCCTCGCCGCTCGAGCTCGGCGTTGGGGTACAGGAAGCCGTCGGTGGTGACCAGCTCGACGCGCGGGGTGTCGGGCCAGCGGGCGAGCATCTCGCGCAGGATGCGCGAGGTCGTCGACTTGCCGACGGCGACCGAGCCGGCGACCCCGATCACGAACGGTGTGCGCGCCGGGCCCTCGCCGAGGAACGTCGTGCGGGCGGTGTGCAGCCCCGCCTGCGCCTTCACGTACAGGTTCAGCAGGCGCGACAGCGGCAGGTAGACCTCCTGCACCTCGCGCAGGTCGACCCGCTCGCCGAGGCCCTGGAGGCGGCGCACGTCGTCCTCGGTGAGGGGGAGCGGGGTGGCCTGCGCCAGCTCGGCCCAGTGCGGCCGGTCGAGCTCGACGTAGGGCGTGGCGGCCAGCGGCAGGCCGACGGTGTCGGGTCCGGTCTCGGGACGCCCGGGCGCGCCGGGCCCACGATCGTCCTGCTCCGGCGCGGGGGACCACACGGTCGCCCATCATGCCGTGCGGACGCCGCGGGCACCCGCAGGGCCCGTCGGTCGGGTCGGCGGCGCCGCGACGACTACGCTCGACCGGGTGTGCGGGATCGTGGGATACGTGGGCCGGGCCGGGGCGGGAGCCTCCGCCGAGCACGGCGGGGCGCTCGACGTCGTGCTGGAGGGGCTCGGCCGGCTGGAGTACCGCGGGTACGACTCGGCGGGGGTGGCGCTGGTCGCCGACGACGAGGTCGTGACCCGCAAGAAGGCGGGCAAGCTCGCCAACCTGATCGGCGAGATCGAGGCGGCGCCGCTGCCCGAGTCGCTCACCGGCATCGGCCACACCCGCTGGGCCACCCACGGCGGCCCGACCGACCCGAACGCGCACCCGCACCTGGGCGGCGACGGTCGGCTCGCGCTGATCCACAACGGCATCATCGAGAACTTCGCCGCGCTCAAGGCCGGGCTGCTCGCGCAGGGCGTCGAGTTCACGTCCGAGACCGACACCGAGGTGGTGGCGCACCTGGTCGCCGCCGCCTACGAGGAGACGGGCGACCTCACCGAGGCGATGCGGCGGGTGTGCAACGACCTCGAGGGGGCGTTCACGCTGCTCGCGGTGCACGCCGACGCGCCGGGCACCGTGGTCGGCGCGCGCCGCAACTCCCCGCTCGTGGTGGGTCTCGGCGACGGCGAGAACTTCCTCGGGTCCGACGTCGCCGCGTTCATCTCGCACACCCGCGACGCGCTCGAGCTCGGCCAGGACCAGATCGCCACCATCACGCCGGACTCCGTCGAGGTCACGGACTTCGAGGGCAACCCGGTGCAGGGCAAGGCGTTCCACGTCGACTGGGACGCCGCCGCCGCCGAGAAGGGCGGCTTCCCGAACTTCATGGCCAAGGAGATCCACGACCAGCCGCACGCGGTCGCCGACACGCTCCTCGGCCGCACCGACGAGACCGGGCGGCTGGTGCTCGACGAGCTGCGCATCGACGAGTCGGTGCTGCGTGACGCCGACCGGGTCGTCGTCCTCGCCTGCGGCACGGCGGCCTACGCCGGGCACGTCGCGAAGTACGCGATCGAGCACTGGGCCCGCATCCCGGTCGAGGTCGAGCTGGCGCACGAGTTCCGGTACCGCGACCCGATCGTGGGCCCGCGCACGCTCGTCGTCGCCATCTCGCAGTCGGGCGAGACGATGGACACCCTGATGGCCGTCCGGTACGCCCGCGAGCAGGGCGCGACGGTGGTGTCGATCTGCAACACGCACGGGTCGTCGATCCCGCGCGAGAGCGACGCCGCGCTCTACACCCACGCCGGGCCGGAGATCGCCGTCGCCTCGACCAAGGCGTTCCTCGCCCAGATCACCGCCTGCTACCTGCTCGGCCTGTACCTCGCCGAGCTGCGGGGCGGCTCGCGCGCCGAGGCGGTGCCCGAGGTGCTGCGCGAGCTGCACGCGATGCCGGACAAGATCCAGACCGTGCTCGACGGGCTCGACCACGTCCGCGAGATCGCCCGCTGGATGGCCGACACCCGCTCGGTGCTGTTCCTCGGCCGGCACGTCGGGTTCCCGGTGGCGCTCGAGGGCGCGCTCAAGCTGAAGGAGCTCGCCTACATCCACGCCGAGGGGTTCGCCGCGGGCGAGCTCAAGCACGGACCGATCGCGCTGATCGAGCCCGGGCAGCCGGTGTTCGTCGTGGTGCCGTCGCCGCGCGGCGAGGACTCGCTGCACAGCAAGGTCGTCTCGAACATCCAGGAGATCCGCGCCCGCGGGGCCCGCACGCTGGTCATCGCCGAGGAGGGCGACACCGCCGTCGAGCCGTTCGCCGACGAGGTGATCCGGGTGCCGCAGTGCCCGCCGCTGCTGATGCCGCTGCTCACCGTCGTCCCGCTGCAGGTGTTCGCCTGCGAGCTGGCCGGCGCCAAGGGGCTCGACGTCGACCAGCCGCGCAACCTCGCCAAGTCGGTCACGGTCGAGTGAGGTGATCGTCGGGGTGGGCATCGACGTCGTCGACGTCGCCCGGTTCACGCGCCAGGTCGAGCGCGTCCCCGGCCTGCTCACCCGGCTGTTCACCGAGACCGAGCGCGGGCTCGCGCCCGCCTCGCTCGCGGCCCGGTTCGCCGCCAAGGAGGCGGTCGCGAAGGCGCTCGGCGCCCCGGTCGGGCTGGTCTGGACGGACGCGACGGTGCGCCGCCTGCCCGGCGGGCAGCCGGTGCTCGACGTCACCGGGACGGTGGCCGCGCGCGCCGCCGAGCTCGGCGTCGACCGGTTCCACCTGTCGCTGTCGCACGACGCGGGCATCGCGTCCGCCGTCGTGGTGGCCGAGCGGGACCCCTCGTGATCGACGCCTACTCGGTCGCGGACGTCCGGGCGGCCGAGGAGCGCGCGATGGCGGCTCTGCCGGACGGCGCGCTGATGCAGAGGGCCGCGGCCGGGCTGGCCGCCGAGCTCGTCCGCGAGCTGTGCGAGCACGCGGGCGGCGTCTACGGGCGCCGGGTGGTGCTGCTCGTCGGGCCGGGTTCGAACGGCGGCGACGCGCTCTGGGCGGGGGCGCGGCTCGTGCGGCGGGGCGTGCAGGTGACCGCGGTGCTCACGAGCGAGTCGGTGCACGCCCAGGGGCTGGCGGCTCTGCGGACCGCAGGAGGGCGGGTGGTCGACGTCGCTGCGCCGCTCGACGACGTCGCGGACGCGGTGGGGCGTGCGGACGTGGTGGTCGACGGCCTGCTCGGGATCGGCGGGCGGCCGGGGCTGCGCGGCCGCGCCGCCGAGCTCGCCGACGTCCTCGACGGCTCGCGGGTGGTCGCCGTCGACCTCCCCAGCGGCGTCGCCCCGGACACGGGCGCGACGAGCGGTCCGCACGTCGTCGCCGACGTCACGGTGACCTTCGGCGCGGTGAAGCCGGCGACGGTGCTCCCACCCGGCGAGGCGGCGTCCGGCGAGCTGCGCGTCGTCGACATCGGTCTCGACGTCCTCGGCGACATCGTGGTCAAGCGGATGGAGCCGGACGACGTCGCCCACCTGTGGCCGCACGCCCGCTCCGACGACGACAAGTACTCCCGCGGCGTCGTGGGCGTCGTCGCGGGTGGTGCGACCTACACGGGCGCGGCCGTCCTCGCGACAGGTGCAGCCGTGCGCTCAGGAGCCGGGATGGTGCGCTACCTCGGGCCGGGCGCGGCGACCGACCTGGTGCGCGCCCGCTGGCCGGAGGTCGTCCCGGGACCCGGTCGGGTGCAGGCGTGGGTGCTCGGCCCGGGCGTCGACCCCGACGACGCCGGCCAGGCCGAGCACGTGCGCGCGGCGGTCGCGGGCGAGGAGCCGTGCCTGGTCGACGCCGGCGCGCTCGGGCTGCTGCCCGACCTGCTGCGCGACGACGCCGTCCGCGCTCCGCTGCTGCTGACCCCGCACGCCGGCGAGCTCGCCCGCCTGCTGACCGACCTGGGCCACGACACCGACCGCGCCGCCGTCGAGGACGACCCGCTCGCGCACGCGCGCCGGGCCGCCGAGCGGACGGGAGCGACCGTGCTGCTCAAGGGTGCGGTCACGCTGGTCGTGCCGCCGGACGGGCCCGTGCTCTCCCAGGCCGACGGGCCCGCGTGGCTGGCGACGGCAGGGTCGGGCGACGTGCTGTCCGGCGTCGTCGGCACGCTGCTCGCCGCCGGCCTCGACCCGTCGGAGGCCGGCGCGCTCGGGGCGCTCGTGCACGGCCGGGCCGGGTGGACCGCGTCGGGCGGCGGCCCGGTGAGCGCGGGTGCGGTGCTCGACGCGATCCCCGCGACGCTGCGCGAGCTGCTCGTACCTCGCTGACCGCCCGCGCCGGGGCGAACCCGAGCAGTGCTGCGAAAACCGGGACGGGACGGGGCGTCACAGGTCATCCTGTCCGCGCGGCGTCCGACCCTGGCGCCGTTCCTCCTGACCCCGAGGGGCCACTCCGCATGAACCTCCGACGTGCCGCAGCCGCGGCCGCCCTGTCCGCCGCCGTCATCGCGCCGCTCTGCAGCGCGCCGGCGCTCGCCTGGTGGCCCGCGCCCAGCGGCGCCGCCGCACCAACCTTCGCCGACGCCGCGACCCGCGGAGCCCACGGCAAGGCCGCGACCGCGACGACCGTCGCGCCCGACGCCGCGGCCGACGCCGGCCGCACGGCGGCTGCCGTCCCGGACGGCACCTACAACCCGCTCCCGAGCGTCCGCCTGCTCGACACCCGCAACGGCAACGGCGCCCCGGTGATGCTGTGGCCGCAGGGTGCGATCTCGGTGCAGATCGGTGGCCGGGGCGGCGTCCCGTCGTCCGGCGTGTCGGCCGTGGTGCTGAACGTCACCGCCGTCGGCCCGAGCGCCGGCACCTGGATCACCGCGTGGCCCAACGGCGGGACCGAGCCGAGGACCTCGAACCTCAACATCAACGCCGGCGAGAACCGCGCCAACCTGGTGACGGTGGCCGTCGGTGGCGACGGCAAGGTCAACTTCCGCAACGCGAACGGGTACACGCACCTGCTGGCCGACGTCGTCGGCTACTACTCGAACGCGTCCGGCGTGGCCGGCGGCGGCTACCACCCGGAGCCGAGCCCGTACCGCGCCTACGACTCGCGCCAGTTCGAGGAGGCGTGGGCGCCCGGCGAGGACGCGTTCGTCTACACCCTCAGCGACACCATGGACCCGTCGGTCCGCGCGGTGGCGGTGAACATCACGGCGCTGCCGAGCACCGGCGGCTACCTCACCGTCTACGGCGGTGGCGCCCGCCCGAACGCCTCGACGGTGAACTTCGTCGGTGGCCGGGCGACGCCCAACCTCGCCGTCGTGCCCGTCGCGTTCGACGAGGACGGGTACCCGATGATCAAGATCTTCAACTCGGCGGGTACCACCGACGTCCTGATCGACGTCGTCGGCTGGTACGACGGGTCCGCCACCGCGGAGAGCTTCCTGTTCACCCCGGTCGCCCCGACCCGCGCGCTCGACACCCGCCTCAGCGGCGGGCCGCTGACCGCGAGCTCGACGCGCCTGGCGCCCACGGCCTCGGTCGCCCCCGGCGCCGTCGCCGTGGTCGCGAACGTCACGGGTGTGTCGCCGACCGGCAACACCTGGGTGGGTGTGAACTCCACCGCCACCAAGCCGGCCGCCTCGACGCTGAACCTGGTGCCGGGCGAGACCCGTCCGAACCTCACCCACGCTCCCGCGGGTGCCTCCGGCTTCTACGTGTACAACGCGGTCGGCAGCACCAACGTGATCGCGGACGTGTTCGGCTACTTCAGCTGATCGACGCGGTCCACCGGACCGCACCGCTCGACCCGGGCCGGGTCCGGCAGCCTCGCTGCCGGGCCCGGCCCGCTCGCGTCCGGACGGGGGAAACGGTGCGAAAAGCGGTGCAGCGGTGCAGAAGCGCCGTCATGCTCGTGGCACGGCGCCTCACCCGGGCGCCGTTCGTGTCGACCCAGGGGGACCCCTCCGCATGAAGCTCCGTCGTGCCGCAGCCGCGGCCGCCCTGTCCGCCGCCGTGATCGCGCCGCTCTGCAGCGCGCCGGCCCTCGCCTCCGGTGCCGCCCCGAGCGGTACCCCCACGGCCGCCGCCCCCACCCAGGGCGAGCGGATCCCGTTCTCCGAGCTCGACGCGTCGAACGCGAAGGTCCGCGCCGGCAAGGCCGCGGCGGACGCGCAGGCCGACCGCACCGCCGCGGCCGGTCCCGACGGCACCTACCAGGCCCTGTCGAGCAGCGTCCGGCTGCTCGACACCCGCAACGGCAACGGCTCGCCGGTCATGCTCTGGCCCAAGGGCGCCATCGCGCTGCAGGTCGGCGGTCGCGGCAACGTCCCGTCGTCGGGCGTCTCCGCCGTCGTCATGAACCTCACCGCCGTCGGCCCGACCGCCGGCACCTGGATCACCGCCTGGCCGAGCGGCGGGACCGAGCCGAAGACGTCGAACCTCAACGTCAACGCCGGCGAGACCCGCGCCAACCTCGTCACCGTCGCCGTCGGCGCGGACGGCAAGGTCAACCTGCGCAACGCCAACGGCCACACCCACCTGCTCGCGGACGTCGTCGGCTACTACTCGAACGCGTCCGGCAGCACCGGCGGCGGCTACCACCCGGAGACCACGCCGTTCCGGTCGTACGACTCGCGGGTGGACGCGCTGCCGTGGGTGGCGGGCGAGATCTCGAACGTGCCCGTGCCGACCCCGTCGATGGACCCCGAGCTGGTCGACGCCGTCGCGGTGAACGTCACGGCGCTGTCGAACTGCAACGGCTACCTCAGCGTCTGGGGCAACTACGGCGCCCGCCCCACCACCTCCACCGTCAACTTCCTGGCGGGCCGGGCGACCCCGAACCTGGCGATCGTCCCCGTGATCTACGACGAGATCGACGACTACCCGCGCATCAACGTCTACAACTCGTGCGGTCACACGCACGTGTTCTTCGACGTCGTCGGCTGGTACGACTGGAACGCGAGCGGTGCCACCTTCACCGCGGTGCAGCCGAACCGCGCGCTCGACACCCGGCTGAACAACCACGGTCCGGTGGCCGGCAGCAGCTCGGCCTTCGTGCCGACCGCCGCCGTCGCCCCGGGTGCGGTGAGCGTCGTCGCGAACGTCACGGGCGTCTCCCCGACGCGCGACACCTGGCTCGGCGTCGCGGCGACGTCGACCAAGCCCGGCTCGTCGACGCTGAACCTGGTGCCCGGTGAGAACCGTCCGAACCTGACGCACGCGCCGGTGTCGGGTACCGGGTTCTACGTCTACAACGCGACGGGCAGCACGCACGTCATCGCGGACGTCTTCGGCTACTTCCACTGACGCCGCGCCCCCTGCGGGGGCACTCCGACCGGGGCCGGGTCCCGCGCTGCACGCGCGGGGCCCGGCCTCGGTCGCACCCGGGCGCGAACGGTTCGGTCACGGTCGTGACACGGCGCCGCAACGATCTTCGGGAGCGCCGGGCGGCGCCCGGAAACCGTTGCGGGTCAGTGGTTCCTGCGCCACGATCGGGCTCATCGCCCGACCCGGGCGTCCGACACCAGCATGGGGGAACAGCATGAGGCACCGTCTCGCCGCCACCGCGGCGGCCCTGACCGCGATCGTCCTGGCGCCGCTCGGCGCCGCCACCGCCGCACCGGCGACGTCCGCCGCACCCGCCACGGACCGCGCCGCCGCCGCCGTCGACGCCAACGGCACCTTCGTGCCGCTCCCCGGCGCGCGCATCCTCGACACCAGGTCCGGCGTCGGCGCGTCGGCCCCCGGCCGTCTCGGGCAGCAGATCACGAGCACGCTGCAGGTCGCGGGTCGCGGCGGAGTGCCCGCGACGGGCGTCGAGGCCGTCGTGCTCAACGTCACCGGCGTCGACGCCGTCGCGAACACCTGGGTCACCGTCTGGCCCACCGGGACGACGGTGCCGAACGCGTCGCAGCTGAACGTCGTCGCCGGCGAGACCGCTGCCAACCTCGTCACGCTGCCGCTCGGCGCCGACGGCAGGGTCAACCTGTACAACGGCTCCGGCACGCTGCACCTGCTCGCCGACGTCGTGGGCTACTACGCCCCCGCCGGCGGCGCCGTCGTCGGCGGCGGCTTCCACCCGGTGCCGGCGCCCCACCGCTCCTACGACTCCCGCGGCACCGTGCAGCCGTGGGCCGCGGGCGAGGCGCGGCGGGTGCCCGTGGGCGCCCCGGGCATGGACGCCAGCATCACGGCGGTGTCGGTCAGCCTCACCGCCCAGTCCACGACGTCCGGCTGGCTGACCGCCTGGAGCGGGCAGGGCGCCATGCCGCCCACCTCCACCGTGAACTACCGCCGCGGCTGGCCGGCGTCGAACCACGCGATCGTGCCCGTGACCCGGGACGCGCAGGGGCAGCCGTGGATCACCGTGTTCGCGTCGTCCGGCGGGACCGGGGTGATCGCCGACGTCCTCGGCTGGTACGACGGGCAGATCGACGCCGACGGGTACCGGTTCACGGTCACGACGCCGACCCGCGTGCTCGACTACCGCGAGGTCGGCGCCGGCTGGTCCGTCCCCGTGCCGACCGGCCAGGTGACCCCGGGCGCTGTCGCGGTCGTCGCGAACGTGCTCGGGCACTACCCGAGCTACCCGACCTGGATCGGGGTCTCGCCCACCGCCGGCAAGCCCGCCGCGTCCACCGTCAACGTGGCGCCGTACCAGAACCGCTCCAACTCGACGGTGGTGTCGACCTCGGGCAGCGGTTTCCACGTCTACAACGCGACGGGGATGGTCAGGGTGGCTGTCGACGTGCAGGGCTACTTCAGCTGACGCCCTCCTCCGACCGGGCCGGGTCCGGCAGCACGCGCTGCCGGGCCCGGCCCTCGTCGTCAACCCGCCTGCTCGCGCGCGCGGGCCAGGTAGGCCGAGGGCGTCGCGCCGACGGCGTCGCGGAAGTCGCGGCTGAAGTGGGCCTGGTCGAACCAGCCGAGATCGGTTGCGAGCGAGGCGAGGTCGTCGACCTCACCGGCGTCGATGAGGTCCGCGGCGTCCTGCAGGCGGTACCGCTGGAGCACCCGCTTCGGCCCGACGCCGACGAACCGGTGGAACAGCCGCTGCAGCGTGCGCACCGAGGTGCCCGTGCGCCCGGCGACGTCGTCGACCCGCACCAGGGTGCGGTCGGCCAGCACGGCGGCGACCACCTCGAGCAGCTGCAGGTAGCCCGGGTCGGGGTCGTGCTCCACCCGCGCAGCGAGGGACGCGTCGAGCACCTGGGTGCCGGTGACGAGGTCGGGTGCCGCCAGCACCTCGCGCAGCAGAGTGGCGGCGCCGGCACCCCAGGCCGCGGCGAGCGGGACCACGGCGTCGGGCGCGACGCGGTGCCCCGTCAGCGCGGTGAAGCCGCCGGGCCGGAACTTCGCTGCGACGACCCGACCGGTGCCGGTGAGGTCGATCGCGAACCGCCGGGTGACGACGCCGTGCAGCAGCGCGGCCGGGAGGGCGTGGCCGTGGTGGGGCCCGGTGCCGGACTCGACCGACAGGTTCACGCACGGGTGGCTCAGCACCTCGGAGCGGAACGGCTCCTGGCCGCGGCGGTCCCACTCGACGGTCCAGTACCGCTCGACGTACGGCTCGAGGCGGGGGTCGACGGCGTGCTCGCGACGCAGGTGGGCCTGCGCGGCCGTCTCGGCCGGGCGCAGCACGCCCTTGGTGCTCGCCGTGCGCACGGCGGCCGGTGTCGCGTTCGTCCAAGACCCCACGACCCGAGCGTAGGCAGGATCGGTGGCATGGCGATCACCGACGGCCGTCCCGACGGCTACACCACCCTGACCCCCTTCCTCGTCTGCTCGCCCGCGCGGGAGGCGATCGCGTTCTACGAGCGCGTGTTCGGCGCCACCACCCTGGGCGTCATGGACGGCCCGGACGGGACCGTCATGCACGCCGAGCTCGACCTCGGCACCGGCCGGCTGCAGCTGTCGGACCCGCTGCCCGGCATGGGCCTGGTCGCGCCGGACGGCGGGGACGCCGTGAGCGGTTCGACCTGCATCTACGTGCCGGACGTCGACGCCACCTTCGCGCTCGCGGTGCAGCACGGCGCCACGGTGCGCGAGGAGCCGTCGACGTTCGTCACCGGCGACCGGTTCGCCTCGCTGCTCGACCCGTTCGGCCACCGCTGGGCGGTGATGACGCGGGTCGAGGACGTGCCGGACGACGTCGCCGAGCGGCGCCTCGCGGAGTGGGCCGAGACGCAGACCTGACTCGGGTCAGCCGCCGGGCGGGGTGAACTCGCTCAGCGTGCAGGTGGCGCCCTGGGGGTCGCGCACCAGAGCCGTCCGCGTCCAGTCGGTGTCGTCTGTGCCGAGCACCTCGCCGCCGAGACCCGGGACCAGGGCCGCCACGGCGTCGCGGTCGTCGACGGTGAACGTGACCTTCCAGCCGGCGGCGGCCGGGTCGTCGACCCGCAACAGCCAGGCGATCGAGTCGGCGAACCCGGGCGGCGCGCTGATGGCCGCCTGCCGGTCGTGGATGCCGGGGTCGACGGTGGCGGCCAGGTGGTCGCCGTACCCGGGACGCCGCACCATCAGCGCGAACCCGAGGTCCTCGACCTCCCAGCCGAACACCTCGCCGTAGAACGCCGTGGACGCCTCGACGTCGGTGGTGTGCAGGTCGCTGAAGTTCCAGGCGCCCGGCGCGTTGGTGAGCTGGGCGCCGAGGCGGCGCCGGGCCTGCCACAGCCGCAGCTCGTGCCCGGACGGGTCGACGCACACCGCGTTCACCCCGCCCTCGCCCGCCGCCTGCGGCTCCTGGACGACCCGGCCGCCGGCCGCCTCCCAGCGACGGCAGGCCTGCTCGGCGTCGTCGACGGCCACGTAGGTGTTCCACCCCCGACCGGTGGGGCCGGGGCTGCCGACGCCGGCGACGTCCTGGCCGTCGAGCCCGGCCACCAGGTAGGTGACCGGCGCGTCGGGTGGGGTCGCGCGGGTGAACGACCAGCCGAGCAGGCCGCCGTAGAACGCCGCGGCCGCCTGCGGGTCGGGCTGCTCGAGGTCGACCCACGACGGGACGCCGGCCGGGTAGGTACGCGGGGTGGTCGTCATGCCCCGACCGTGCCACCACGGTCCGACAGCAGCACCTCCAGCCAGGCGCGGACGGCCTCCTCGACCTGCGGCAGCGCCGTCCGCAGGGAGTGGTCGGCGGCGAGCAGCACCAGCGCGCGCCCGACCGCCTGCGGGGGGCAGCCGAACGGGTCGCGATCGCCCTGCAGCACCAGCACCGGCACCTGCACCGCGTCGAGCTCGGGCAGCCGGGTCTTCTCCGGTGCGGCGCCGGCGGGCAGCAGCGGGAAGGCCAGGCACAGCACGCCGGTCACGTCGGTGCGCAGCGAGGTGCGGCAGGCGACGCGGCCGCCGAAGGAGCGCCCCCCGGTCACCAGCGGCAGGTCGGACGTCGACCGCAGGTGCGCGAGCACCGCCAGCAGCGCCGCGTCGACCTGACCCGCCGGCGCGGGCATCCGGCGCCCGGCGACGCGGTACGGCTGCTCGACCAGGACGGCCGCGACCTCGGCCTCCGCCGCCCCGCGCACGGCGGCCAACAGGGCCGGGTCGTGCACCCCGCCGCTCGCGGAGTGGCCGAGCACCAGGGTCGCGCGCGGGTGGGAGACCGCGTGGTGGTGCAGCCGTGCGGGCCCGTGCGGCGTCGGGACCTCGACCACGCCGCTCACGACGTCGTCCCGAGCAGGGCGGCCGCGGCCGGCCGGGCGAGGAACTCGGCCGCCAGCGCGTCGTCGCCGATGAGCGCGGCGCGCCGGCGCACCAGGCCGCGCCCCGTCTCGCGGACCTGCTCCGCGAGCGGGTCGCCGCCGGCCGCCAGCACCGTCCAGCAGGCCAGCGGCACGTCGTCGGCCTCGGACCCCTCGAGCCCCTCGTCGGTGAGGTGGGGGAGCAGCCCCTCGACGACCGCGAGCGCCTCGTCGGCGCGGCCGGTGGCGAGCAGCGCCGTCGCCCGCCCGGCGGTCGCCTCGAGCACCAGGCCCTGGACGCCGAGGGCGGCGAGCTCGCGCTCGGAGCCGGTGAACGCCTCGAGCGCGCCCGCGTGGTCGCCGCGCGCCACCCGGACGACGCCGTCGACGAGCAGCGCGAACCCGAGCTCGCGCCCGGACGCCTGCCGCGCCCGCTCGACCGAGGCCGCGGCCAGGCCCGCCGCGTCGTCGTGCTCGCCCCGCTCGGACGCCGCCCAGGCGCGCGTCGCGAGTCCTGTCGCGACGATGCCGTGCAGGGCGAACGGGTCCGCGACGGCGACGCCCTCGCGCGCGTGGGCGTCGGCGTCGTCGTACCGCCCGAGCGCCATCTCCATCTCGCCGAGGATCACCAGGTTGGTGGCGTACGCCTCCCGGTCGCCCAGCCGGCGGGTGAGGACGATGGCGTCGCGCACCCAGTCGAGCGCGACGGCGAGCTCGCCCTGCCCCGCGGCGATCGTGGCGAGGTTCCCCAGCACGATCGCCTCGCGGTAGCGGTGGCCCGAGTCGGCGAAGACGGGCCTGGCCCGCTCGAGCGCGGCCCGGGCGTCGCGGAGGCGTCCGAGCAGGTAGTAGGTGGTGGCCAGCTGCCCGAGCGCGGTGCCCTCGCCCTCGGCGTCGCCCAGCGCGGCGAACAGCTCGCGCGAGCGGCCGCCGTGCGCGAGCGAGACCTCGTACTCGCCGCGGTTGCCGGCGAGCATCGACAGGTAGCGGTAGGTCTCGGCCTCGACGGCGGGCAGCCGGTGCCGCACCGCGAGGTCGAGCGCGGCGTCGAGCTCGGCGGCCGCGCGGTCCTGCGCGTCCGACCAGGTGAACGCCTTGCCGGCCCACAGGTGCCCGCGCGCGGCCGCCTCGGCGTCGTCGAGCGCGCCGGCGCGGCGCACGGCGTCCTGCGACCAGCGGACGGCGTCGTCGTAGCGGCTGGTGTCGAAGGCCAGGCGCGCCTGCGCCAGCGCGTGCCGCACCCTCCTCGGCTCCGAGACGTGCTGCAGCAGCGGGGACATCGTCTCCAGCGCGGTCGCCTGCCGGTCGCGCTCACCGCGCCGCTCGTCGACCCGCTCGAGCTCGGCCAGCAGGTCGAACCGCAGGTCCGCGTCGTCCTCGCTCGCGATCGCGAGGCCGCGCTCGAGCAGGCGGACGGCCTCCTCGCTAGCGTAGACCGAGGCGGCGCGGACACCCGCGCGCAGGTACCAGCGCGCGGCGCCGGCGTCGCCCGCGCGGTCGGTGTGCTCGGCGATCACCGCGGCGAACTCGTCGACCCGGCCGTGCCGTTCGGTCACCTCCACCAGCCAGGCCGCGGCCAGGGCGTGGTACCCGCGTCGGTGCGCACGGAGCATGCCGTCGTAGGCGACGTCGCGCAGCAGCGCGTGCTTGAACGAGAACTCCTGGGCGGAGCCGAAGGCCGAGCTGCCGCGCTGGTGCACGAGCTCGCGGTCGCGCAACCGCTCGAGCGCGTCGCCGACCGGTGCGCCGTCGTCACCGAGGTGCTCGACCGCGCTGTCCCAGAAGACGCGTCCGACCACCGACGCGCGTTGCAGCACAGCGCGTTCGGAGACCTCGAGCGCGTCGAGGCGGGACTGCAGCACTCCCTTGAGCGTCGAGGGCACGCGCACCTGACCGATGCGGTCGACGCGCACGTCCCACTCGCCGTCCCCGCGCACGACGACGCCCGCGTCGACCAGCCAGGTGACGAGCTCCTCGATGTAGAACGGGTTGCCCTCGGCACCGTCGACGACGAGGTCGACGAGCTCGCGCGGCACCTCGTGCACGTGCTGCAGCAGCTGACCGAGCAGCAGGCGGCTCTCCCTGCGCGACAACGGTTCCAGCGTCAGGCGGGCGTGGTGCGTGAGTCCTTCACCCCAGTGCGGACGCGCCTCGAGCAGCGTCGGTCGGGCGGTGGCGACGACCAGCACCGGTGCGTCCGCGAGCACGCCGTCGGCCGCGTCCAGCCAGGTGAGGGAGGCGTCGTCGGCCCAGTGCAGGTCCTCGAAGAGCACCACCGCCGGCGCCCGCCGGGTCAACCGCTCGAGGTACCGCGCCAGCAGCTCGCTGGCCCGGTCGCGCAGCGCCTGCGGGTCGGCGGGCACGTCGTCCCCGGCGACGCCCTCGAACCCGAGCCAGCGCGCGACCACGCGCGCGTCGGACCGCGTGCGCGGCGAGTCGCCGAACGCGGCCGCGAACCCCTCCTCGAGCCGGGTGATCACGGCCGCGGGCGGGTCGCTCGCGCCGATGCCGAAGCGGGTGGTGACCGCGTCGCGCAGCAGGGCGTGCGGTCGGTTCTGCCCGGACGGCGAGGCGCGACCCCGGAACCACCAGACGGGGTCGGGCCGCTCCTGGAGCCAGGCGTCGAGCTCGAGCAGCAGCCGCGACTTGCCGACCCCCGCGTCGCCGACGACGGTCGTGATGCGCCACGACGACTCCTCGACGACGTCGGCGAGGTGCTCCTGCAGGGCGAGCAGCTCGATGTCGCGGCCGACCGTGCTCGTCTCGACGCCGCCGACGCCGACGGCGCGCTCCAGCTCGAACGAGCGGGGGCGCTCGGCGAGCACGACCCACGCGTCCACGGGGTCGTCGATCCCCTTCAGCCGCAGTCCCGGACGGGGCTCGAGGCCGAACACCCCGCGCACCAGCCGCCGGGTGTCCTCGCCGATGAGCACCATGTCCGGCGGGGCCTCGCCCTGGAGCCGGCTGGCGCGGTTCACGGTGGGCCCGACCGCCACGAACTCGTGCCCCGCCCGCTCGCCGAGGGTGCTGACCACGACGTCCCCGGTGTCGACGCCCACGCGCATCCGCAGCCGCTCGCCGAAGCGCCGCTCGACCTCCTCGGCGGGCTCGCGCAGCGACTCCACCAGCGCCAGCCCGGCCCGCACGGCCCGCACGGCGTCGTCCTCGCGGGAGGTTCGCAGCCCGAAGACCGCCATCACCGCGTCGCCGATGAACTTCTCGACCACGCCGCCGTGCTCCTCGATCACCCGCTGCCACCGGGCGAAGACGGCGTTCACCACCTCGCGGGTGTCCTCGGCGTCGAGCCGCCTGGACAGCACCGTGAACCCGACGAGGTCGGCGAACAGCACGGTGACGAGCCGGCGCTGCTCGCCGGCGGCGGACGCCTGCAGGGCCGCGCGCCGCTCGAGCAGGGGTCCGAGGGCGGTGGCGACGACGGACTCTCCCAGCACCGGCGCCTGCGCGCGCAGCGCCTCGATGGCCGCGTCGAGCTCGGCCAGGGCCGACCGGCCCCCGACCGCCGCGCCGCCGTCGCCCATGAGCGACACCGTAAGGGCCCCGGGCGGTCTCGTGGTCTGGTTCGATACGGCCATGCGGCTGCAGGCGACGGCGACGTCGATGTCGTGGATCCCGTCCGAGATCGTCACGGGCCCGCTGCGCGCGGGGTTCGAGACCGGTCTGACCCACTACGACCCCCCGCCGCCCGACCGGCTCGGGCCGGGCGACGTCGAGCGCCTGCGCGACGCCGACCTCTTCCGGTTCGCGAACGTGCTGGCCGGCTGGGCCGACGTCGAGGACGGCGTGGTCGTGGCGGCCGGGTTCGACGACTCGTCCGGGCTGCGCATCGGCGTCACCCGGCTGCAGGTCGGCCCCGTGGGGGCGACCTTCCGCGCCGGCCGGCTGCCGACCGTCCGCCGCGAGCCCGAGGGGATCGGGACGGCCGAGGTGCGCCTCGTGCAGACCGTCGGGGGCCGCACGGGGGCGCCCCTGCCGCGGCCGGTGCCGCACCGCCAGCTGGTGCAGTGGTCGGCCCCCGTGGTGTGGTCGACGCTCGCCCTGACGCTGCGGGCCGACGGCAGCAGCGACGTCGAGCTGACCGGGGCGAGCAGCTTCCCGCGGCACTGGGTCTACGACACCGACGGGCGCCTGGTCGCCAAGACGGGGGTCACGGACCAGGCCGGGTGGGTGCGCGACTCGTTCGGCGCCCGAACGCCGTGGGGCGAGCAGGACTCCGCGGCGCTGGTGGTCGAGGCCGAGAGCGACCTGGAGCGCCAGATGTCGCACGACATCATGCGCGGCGGGCGTCCCGAGGTGCGCCGCCTCAAGGCGGGCGAGGTGCTGACGCGCCAGGGCGAGCCGGGCGACGAGCTGTTCCTGCTCCTCGACGGCGTGCTCGAGGTCTCGGTCGACGGCACCGCGCTGGCGCAGGTCGGACCCGGCGCCGTGCTGGGGGAGCGGGCGCTCCTCGAGGGCGGCACCCGCACCTCGAGCCTGACCGCCGCGACCAAGGTCGCCGTCGCCGTGGCGCGGCGCGACGCGGTCGACCTCGACCGGCTGCGCGTGCTCGCCGACGACCACCGCCGCGAGGACGCCTGAGCCCGGCGCGGCACACTGGGGCCGCCATGGACACCACCGCGCGCACCGACCTGCCGCTGCACCCCGGCGAGGTGCGCGTCGACCTGACCGCCGTGCGCCACAACGTCGCCACCCTGCGCGAGGCCGCCGGCTCGGCCGAGGTGATGGCGGTCGTCAAGGCCGACGCCTACGGCCACGGGCTCGTCCCGTGCGCGTCGGCGGCGCTCGAGGGCGGCGCCACCTGGCTGGGCGTGGCCCAGGCCGTCGAGGCGCTGCAGCTGCGCGCGGCCGGGGTGCGCGCGCCCGTCCTGTGCTGGCTGTGGACGCCCGGCTCCGACCTGGCGCCCCTGGTGTCCGCCGACGTCGACGTGTCGGTGTCGGCGCCGTGGGCCCTGGCGTCCGCCGTCGCCGCGGCGGAGGCGACCGGGCGCACGGCCCGGGTGCACCTCAAGGTCGACACCGGCCTCGCGCGCGGCGGCAGCACCGTCGCGGACTGGGACGACCTGCTGGTCGCGACCGCGGCCGCGCAGGCGTCCGGGACGGTCGAGGTCGTCGGGGTGTGGTCGCACATGGCTCGTGCCGACGAACCCGAGCACCCGACCGTCCGCAGCCAGGTCGAGGTCTTCGGCGACGCGCTCGCCGCGGCGCGGCGGCGCGGGGTCGAGCCCGCGCTGCGGCACCTGGCGAACTCGGCGGCCACCCTCACCGCGCCGGGAACCCACTTCGACCTGGTGCGGCCCGGCATCGCGGTGTACGGCGTCTCGCCGGTGCCGCAGGTCGCCGGCGCGGACGCGCTCGGGCTGCGGCCGGCGATGTCGCTGCGCGCGCGCCTCGCGCTGGTGAAGGACGTCCCCGCCGGGCAGGGGGTCTCGTACGCCCACGCGTACACGACGCCCACCGCGACCACGCTCGGGCTCGTCCCGCTCGGCTACGCCGACGGCGTGCCGCGGCACGCCTCCGGGGCGGGGCCGGTGCGGGTGCACGGGCACGGCGCGACCGTCGACACGACCGTGGCCGGCCGCGTCTGCATGGACCAGGTGGTCGTCGACCTCGGCCCCGGCGAGTCCGCGCGGGTGGCGGCCGGCGACCTCGTCGAGCTGTTCGGTGACGGCGCGGACGGCGGCCCGACCGCCCAGGGCTGGGCGGAGGCCGCCGGCACGATCGCCTACGAGGTCGTGACGCGCGTCTCACCGCGCCTGCCGCGCACCTACCTCGGCGGGTCCGACGTCGTCCCGTCTGGGACAGTGACGCACGTGGAGAAGGTGACGGACGGGGACGCGTCGTGAGCCGGCGGACGTCGCTGGTGACGCTCGGGATCGGTCTGGCGGCAGCCGGGGTCGGCGCCGTCGCGGGCGTCGCCGCCGAGCGGCTCGCCGTGGGCCGCCCGGTGCTGCGGCGCCTCCCCCAGGACGAGGACGAGGTGGCCCTGGGCTCGCTGCGCGAGGTGCCGGTCGTGGTCACCAGCGACGACGGCACCCAGCTGCACGTCGAGGTCGACGAACCGGAGCAGCCCGACCCGCACGGCCTCACCGTCGTCTTCAGCCACGGCTACGCGCTCAGCCTCGACAGCTGGCACTACCAGCGGCTCGCGCTGCAGGGCCGGGTGCGCACCGTCTGGTGGGACCAGCGCGGCCACGGGCGCTCCGAGCGCGGGCCGGAGGGGTCGGCCACCATCGACCAGGTCGGCGCCGACCTGCAGGCGGTCGTCGACGCGACCGCGCCCACCGGGCCGCTGGTGCTGGTCGGGCACTCGATGGGCGGCATGACCGTGATGTCGCTCGCGGCGCGCAACCCCCGGCTGTTCGAGGAGCGCGTGGTGGGCGTGGCCTTCGTGTCGACCAGCGCGGGCGGCCTGGCCGACGTCGACCTCGGCCTGCACCGCTTCGGTACCGCGCTGCGCAAGGTGGCCCCCCGGGCGCTGCGCCTGCTGTCGCGCAGTCCGGGCCTGGTCGAGCGCACCCGCCGCATCGGCAGCGACCTCGAGGAGGTCGTCGTCAAGCGCTGGTCGTACGCGAGCCCGGTGAGCGCGGAGCTGCTCGACTTCACCGCGCGCATCATCGCGTCCACCCGCATCGAGGTGGTCTCCGACTTCCTGCCGCAGTTCGACGGGCACGACAAGCGCGAGGTGCTGTCGTCGCTGTCCGGGCTGGAGTGCCTGGTGCTCACCGGCGACCACGACCTGATGATCCCGACCGAGCACAGCGAGGTCATCGCCTCGGCGCTGCCGAAGGCCGACTTCGCCGTCGTCCGCGACGGCGGGCACCTGGTCATGCTCGAGCACCCCGAGGTGGTCACCCCGCACCTGGTGGCGCTGCTGCACCGGGTGCGCGAGCGGCTCGCCAGCGACGGCTCGGCCGCCCCGCTGCGGGCGCGGCAGCCGCGCAAGGTGGCGCGGGCGCGGACCACCCGCACCCGCGCGCCGCGCAGCCGGCGCACCCGGCCCCAGCCGTGAGCGCCGTCGAGGTGCGCGACGACGTGCCCGACGCCGACGCGATGCGCGCGCTCGGACGGCGGCTGGCCGAGGTGCTGCGCGCGGGCGACCTGGTGCTCCTCACCGGCCCGCTCGGCGCCGGCAAGACCACCCTGGCGTCCGGCATCGGCGCGGGTCTCGACGTCGAGGGCCGCGTCACCTCGCCGACCTTCGTGCTGGCGCGCGAGCACCCTCCGCGGGGCGACGGGCCCACCCTCGTGCACGTCGACGCGTACCGGCTCGACGGCCGCGTCGAGCTCGAGACGCTCGACCTGGAGTCGGCCCTGGACGCGTCGGTCACCCTGGTGGAGTGGGGGACCGGGCTGGTCGAGGACCTGGTGACCGACCGGCTCGAGGTGCTGCTCACCCGTGCCGAGGGCGACGACGCCGGCACGTCGACCGACCTCGCCGACCCGGGCGACGAGCCGCGCGAGGTCACCCTCCGTGGTGTCGGCGACCGTTGGGCCGCAGTCGATCTCGCCGAGGTCGCCCGAGGAGGTGCGTGACCGTGCTGCTCGCGCTCGACACGTCCGCGGCGGTGGCGGTCGCCCTGCACGACGGCACCGACGTGGTCGGCTCCGCCCTCGCGCACGACCCGCGCCGCCACGCCGAGCTGCTCGTCCCGATGGTCGACACGGTGCTGCGCGAGGCCGGTGCCACGCGCCGCGACGTCACGGCGGTCGCCGTCGGTCGCGGGCCCGGGCCGTTCACCGGCCTGCGGGTGGGGCTGGTCACCGCGCGCACCCTCGCGCTCGCCCTCGGCGTGCCGGTGCACGGGGTCTGCAGCCTCGACGCCCTCGCCCAGCAGGCCGTCGACGACGCCGTCGTCGCCGGGGGCGCGACGTTCGTCGTGGCGACCGACGCGCGTCGCCGCGAGGTCTACTGGGGCCGCTACCAGTCCGAGGACGGCGTCGCCGTCCCGGTCGGCGAGCCGCAGGTCGCCCTCCCCGCCGACGTGCCCCTCGACGGCGACCCCGTCGTCGGCCGCGGTGCCGCGGTGCACCCGGACGTGCTGCCGGCCGTGGCGGACGGGCCGCTCGACCCGGACGCGGGCGCGCTCGCGTCGGTGGTCGTCCGGCTGCTCGCCGCCGGTGCCGACCTGTCGTCGACCGCGCCGCTGTACCTGCGCCGACCGGACGCCACCGAGCCCGGGGCGCCGAAGAGCGTGCTGGGCGGACCGCGGGCGTGAGCACCGCCCCGGCGCTGCGCCCGCTGCGCTGGTGGGACGTGCCGGCCGTGCACGCCCTCGAGGAGCAGCTGTTCGACCCGGACACCTGGTCGCCCGAGACCTTCTGGGCCGAGCTCGCCGCGCCGGGACGCTGGTACGTGCTGGCCGAGCGCGCCGGCGAGGTGGTCGGGTACGCCGGGCTCGCCGCGTCCGGGGCCGAGGCCGACGTGCAGACCGTCGCCGTCGCGCCGTCGGCGCAGGGCACCGGGGTCGGCCGGGTGCTGCTCGACGCCCTCGTCGCCGAGGCCGCGCGGCGCGGCGCCGCCGCCGTCCTGCTCGAGGTGCGGGCCGACAACGTGGCCGCGCGGACCCTGTACGAGCGCACCGGGTTCGAGCGGATCGGGGTGCGGCGCAGGTACTACCAGCCCGGCGACGTCGACGCGCACGTCATGCGGCTGCGCCTCACCGGCTCCGCGGAACGGCCTCCGGCGGGCTGACCGGTCCCCTACCGTTGACGGGTCAGCGTCGCGGACGAGGGGGGATCGACGTGTCGTCACCGTGGCAGGCGCCCGGCCAGCAGCCCGGGGTGCCGCAGCCGCCGCCCGGGCCGTGGGGGCAGCAGGGCGGGTACGGCCAGCAGGGCGGGTACGGCCAGGCGCCGCCCTACGCCCAGCCCTACGCCCAGCCCTCCACCCAGCCCTACGGCACGCCGGCCGCGAACCCGTACGCGCAGCAGGGGTACGGCCCCTACGGTGCGCCGCCGGGCTCCTACGGCGCACCGGTCCGGCCGTCCCGGGGCCTCGCGGTCGCCGCGCTGGTGCTGGCGGGGGTGTTCCTGCTGGCCGTCCTGCTCCGTGCCCTGACCGCGTTCTCGGCCGCCGAGCAGTACCGCGACGCCACGCTGGCGGGCGGCAGCGCCGTCGACGTCCTCACCGGCTACGACACGGCCGGGCTGCTGCTGTTCCCGGCCATGCTCGCCGCCTACGTCCTCACCTGCTGCTGGCTGGTGCGGGCCCGCGCCAACTCGGAGGCGATGACGCCGCACCAGCCGACCCGCGCCCGGGGCTGGATCTGGGCGGGTTGGCTCGTGCCGGTGGTCGCGCTCTGGTTCCCGTTCCAGGTCGTGCGCGACGTCCTGCGCGCGGGCCGGCCCGGTGCCGGCGCGCTCCTCGGGTGGTGGTGGGCGACCTGGCTGCTCGGCCAGGGCCTGCAGAACTCGGCGAGCCGGCTGATCGGGTTCGACGGCACCGTCGACCCGAGAACGATCGGCATGCTGGGCCCGCTCGAGTCCGCGAGCGCGCTCCTGCTCACGGTGTCGTTCGTGCTCTGGTGCCTCGTGGTCACCACGGTCGCGCGCGACCAGGAGGCCCGCGTCCGCTGACGCGCGCACTCCACCCGCCGAGTGTGAGTGCCGCGCACGACACGCCGGGCGTGTCGCGCGTGGGACTCACACTCTGCGCGAGGGGGAGGGGCGTCGCCGTGCCTCGCGCCGTCCGTAGGGTGCTGGGCATGACCCGACGCCCCCTCGTGCCGCTGCTGTGCGCGGCCGCCGTGCTGCTGTCGGCCTGCGGTGGCGGCGACCCCGCTCCCACCGCGTCGTCCTCGACGTCGTCGACGTCCGGGGCCGCGACCTCCGGGCCGAGCCCGACGCCGTCCGCCCTGCCGTGGGGGCCGACCGAGGACGAGCTGGCCGCCGCGCGCGGGACCGTCGCGGCCTGGACGCCGGAGCAGCTCGCCGGCGGGGTGCTCGTCCCGCGCTACGACGGCACCGACCCGCAGGCGCCTGCCGCGCTGGTGCGCGAGCTGCACGCCGCGGGGGTGATCGTGATGGGCGACAACGTGGTCGACGCCGAGCAGGTGCGCGCGAGCGCCGAGTCGGTGCAGCAGGCGGCTCGCGAGGACGGTCGCGACTGGCCGGCGGTGGTGTCGGTCGACCAGGAGGGCGGGCTCGTCGCGCGGCTGAAGAGCCCTGTGGCGGCTGACTTCCCGACGTTCATGTCCGCGGGCGCCGCGCTCGTGGGCGGCCGCGAGCGCGAGGTCGAGGCCGTCGCCGCCGCGGTGCGCGAGGCCGCGCCGCACGTCCAGCTGCTGGCCGAGCGGG
>NZ_BAAHAF010000034.1:0-89895 GCF_054777815.1 Angustibacter speluncae
GTCGCGGTCGCCGTCCGCGGGACGGGCGGCGCCGCGCTGGTCGGTGGCGACGGCCGGGGTCGTCGCCGCGACGTCGACCACGGGGCTGCCGGCGGCGGGGAGCCGCGTCAGCGTGCTGCCGCCGTTGTCGGCCAGGTCGCCGAGGCCGGCGTCGGTGACGCCGGTGCGGTCGCCGGCCGCGCCCCCGGCGCAGCCGTCCCCGAGCACGTTGCCCCCTGCCGACGTGACACCGCCTGCGACGCAGTCGGTCCCGACGTTCTCGGCGACGACCGAGTTCCGCAGCGAGACGGTGCCGTCGACGCCGGTGCTGTTGCGCGTGACCGTGGCGTGCACGAGCGAGAGGGTGCCGTCCGCGTCACCGAAGGCGCCGCCACCGGTGGCGGCGGTGTTGCCGTCGATCGTCACGTTCGTCGCGGTCAGGGTGCCGCCGTCGTCGTAGAGGCCGCCGCCCTGGTTCGCCGCGGTGTTGTCGTCCACGGTCGAGGCGGTGACGGTCGTCGTCCCCGCGGCCGAGCTCCACAGGCCGCCACCCTGGACGGCCGTGTTGCCGGTGACCGTCGACGTGGCGACGTCGACCGTGCCCGCGCCGGTGAGGTGCAGGCCGCCGCCGTTGCCGGGCGCGGTGCCGGCGTCGTTGCCGGCCAGCACGCTGCCGGTGACCGTGGTGGTGCTGGTCGCGCCCGCGACGCCGGGCAGCGGTGCGGCCTCGATGCCGCCGCCCGCCCGCTCGGCCGCGTTGTCGGCCACCAGGGTGCCGCGGACCTCCAGCGTGCCCAGGCTCAGGACTCCGCCGCCGGAGCCGGCGGCGCCGTCGGCCGCGTTGCCGGTGACCTCGCTGCCGGTGACGACGAGGCGGCCGCCGTCGTTGAACAGCCCGCCGCCGCCGTTGTCGGCCGCCGCGCCGCTCGCGGTGTTGGCCTCGACGAGGGTGTCGGTGACGGTCATGGTGCCGCCGGCGGAGTTCCACAGCCCGCCGCCCTCGAGGGCGGCGGTGTTGCCGGTGACGTCGCTGCCGGTGACCTCGACGGTGCCGGGACCGGTGAGGTGCAGGCCGCCGCCGTTGCCCGGCGCCGCGCCGGTGGAGTTGCCGGACAGGTCGACCTGGTCGAGCCGCACGGTCACCGGGGCCCCGGCCACGCCGAGCGCCTCCACGCCGCCGCCCGCGCGGACGGCGTCGTTGCCGCTGATCTCGGTGCCGGTCACCTCGAGGGTGCCGCCGTTGGCGAACAGGCCGCCGCCGGACCCTGCTGCGCCGGACGCGACGTTGTCGGTGACCGAACCGCCGTCGACCACGAGGGTGCCGCCGTTGTTGAACAGGCCGCCGCCCCCGTCGTCGGCCAGCGCGCCGCCGGCGGTGTTGCCGTCGACCGTGCTGTCGGTGACCGTCATCGTGCCGGTGCCGTTCCACAGGCCGCCGCCCTCGGCGGCCGCGGTGTTGCCGGTGACCGTGAGGCCCGTCAGCGTCGCCGACCCGTTGCCGGTGACGTGCAGGGCGCCGCCGTTGCCGGGCGCCGGCCCGGTCGCGTTGCCGCTCAGGGTCACGCCGTCGAGCAGCGTGGAGCTGCCCGGCGTGCCCTCGATGGCGCCGCCGGCGCGGGCGGCCTCGTTGCCCGACAGCTCGCCGCCGGTGAGGTCGAGCGTGCCCGCGACGAGGAAGGCGCCGCCGCTGGCACCGCCGGTGGCGCTCGGGGCGCCGCCGGCCGTGCCGCCCGAGACGTCGAGGTCGGTGGCCGTCAGCGATCCGCCGGCCAGGACGTGGAACGCCCTGTCGTCCAACGCGTCCGCGACCACCGAGCCGCCACCCACGAAGGTGATCGCCGCGGTGACGTCGACGTCGCCGGTGGCGCCGCCGTCCTCGTCCGGTCCGTCGAGCGTCAGCAGGACGGGTGCGGCCGGCAGCTCGATGCTGTGCGCGCCACCGAGCGCGTTGGCCTCCATGACCGCGGCCCGCAGCGTGCAGAGCCCGGCGGCGTCGGCGCAGCTGCCGTCGCCCGGGGCGACGTCGACGCTGTCGAGCGGCGAACCCACCGCGAACGTGGCGGCCTGCGCGGGCGAGGCCCAGGCGAGGGCGCCACCGACGAGCACCGCGACGGCCGCGGTGCCCGCCGCCGTCCGTGCGCGGGAGCGGGGCCTGCCTGGCGTCGGTCCTGCGGTCGTCCTCGGTGCGGGCATGCTGCTCCCTCGTCGGTGGCGCCGGCCCGCGTGGTCGCGGGGCTCGTACGTCTGCATGACGGCGACGGGCCCGGTGTCACCGACGACTTCCTCACGCGCCGGGCACGGGGCCGCGCGACGACGGCGCGGCTAGGGTCCGGGCATGCCCCGCGCCGCCGTCGTCGTCGCCGTGGCGCTCGTCGTCGTGCTCGGCGCCGGGTGCGCCGACGACCCGGCCCCGGTGCAGGAGGCGGCGCCCAGCACGCCGGCACCCGACCGCTCGGTGCCGACCCCCGCGGAGCCGTCCACCGTCGTCGCGACGGCGGTGGTCGACCTGGTCGAGGTGCGTACCGGCCCGGACGCCGCCGTCGCCCCGGACCGGGTGCTCGACCGGACGCGGGAGACGTCCGGCCAGCTGGTCTTCGTGGTCGACGCGCAGCAGGACGACTGGCTGCAGGTCCAGCTCCCGGTGCGGCCCAACGGGTCCACGGGCTGGATCCGTGCCGCCGACGTCGCGCTCGCGAGCAACCCGTTCTCGGTGACCGTCGACCTGACCGCCCACGAGCTGACCGTGCGCGACGGGCGCACCGAGGTGCTGCGGACGCCGGTGGGGGTCGGGACGTCCGACACCCCCACCCCCGGCGGCCGCTACTACCTCAAGGAGCTGTTGCAGCCGCCGTCGCCCGACGGTCCGTACGGCCCGTACGCGTACGGCCTGTCCGGCTTCTCCAACGTCCTCACCAGCTTCGCCGGGGGAGAGGGCGTCATCGGGATCCACGGCACCGACGCGCCCGAGCTGGTGGGCACCGACGTCAGCCACGGCTGCCTGCGGCTGTCGAACGAGGTGATCGTGCGGCTCGTGGAGGAGATCGGCCTGCCGCTCGGCACCCCGGTGGTGATCGAGGCGTGAGCGCGGACGGCGGGTCCGCGACCGAGCCCGAGCAGCAGCTGCGCGCGCTGGTCGACCGCGCCCGTCGGGCCGACCCGGACGCGTGGGAGGCGCTCTACCGGCGCGTCTACCCTCGGTTGTTCGCGTACGCGCGACGACGGCTGAGCACCGACGAGCAGGCGGAGGACGCGGTGAGCGAGGCGATGACCCGCGCGATGCGCCGGATCGACGGGTTCACCTGGACCGGAGCGGGTCTGGAGGGCTGGCTGTTCGGCATCACGCGCAACGTGGTGCTCGAGACCTACCGGGAGGGCGCGCGCACCCGCGCCACGGACCCGCAGGCCGTGGCGCTCGCGCAGGAGCGCGACCAGCAGCCCGGCCACGACGACCCGCTCGTCCGGCTCGTCGGGGACGAGGAGCAGCGGTTGGTGCGCACCGCGTTCGAGCGCCTGACCGAGGAGGACCGCGAGGTGCTCGAGCTCCGCGTCGTCGTGGGTCTCGACGCGCAGGCGGTCGGCGAGGTCACGGGTCGGCGCGCCGGCGCGGTGCGGATGGCGCAGTCGCGGGCGCTGGCGCGGCTGCGGGTCGAGTACGAGGGGCTGCTGCGATGAGCCCGACCGACCGCTGGGACGAGGACGAGGGGCTGCGGCGCGTGGGAGACGCACTCGGGTACGACCCGGACCGCCGACCGCCGGCCGACCGGGTCGACGCCCTCCGGCGGGAGGCGGAGCAGCTGCGTGAGCGTCGTTCTGCCGCGACGGCGGACGAGGCGACGCGCGACCGTCCGTCGTCGCTCGACGAGCGCCGCCGCGGCCGGCGCAGCCTGCTCGTCGGGGGCCTGGCGGCCTCCGTCGGTGTCGTGGTCGGTGCGGGTGCCGGCGTGCTGGGTCGTGACGCCCTCGGTGGGGGAGACGTGCCGACCGAGGCGGTCGCGCTGACCGGCGTGCCCGACGGCGTCCGCGCGGACGCCAGGCTCGTCAACCACACCTGGGGCACCGAGGTCCTGCTCGACGTCGCGGGCCTGCCGGCCGGCGAGGTGTTCGAGGTCGAGCTCGCCGCCCCCGACGGCGCGCGCACCGGCGCGGGGTCGTTCCTGTCCGTCGCCGACACCCTGATGGTGTGCCGCTTCAACGCGGCGCCCCTGCGCGCCGACGTGGCCGCCGTCCTCGTGCTGGACGGTGACGGCGCCGAGGTCATGCGCGCGGACCTGCCGCCGGCCTGACAGCGGGGTGCGGCCGGTCGTGACGGAACGTACCCATCCGCAGGTCGAGGTGCTCCGAATGCGAGAGGTACGGGCACCTGTCGTGTGCCTCCTGTTCGGTCCGCGTTCATCACGAGGTGGGCTGATCGGGTGACGTGACGTCGGGTGCGCACCACGGGCTCGCGCTCGTCCCGTCCAGGTGTTCGGATGGGGGCGACGGCGTCGGGGTGGACGCCTCGCGCAGCCGCGACGTCGCGGCGCCGAGCCCACGTGACCGGACAGCGCGACCGCCGACGGCGGTCGTGCCGGTCGCGGCCGACATCGATGCCGGAGGTATCTGCTGTGCCCACGACCCGGAAGACCCGCAGGACGAGCGCGCTCGCCCTGCTCACCGCGACGGCCGCGCTGCTCCTGTCGTCGCTGGCGATCGCCCCGGCCGGCGCCCAGTCCCAGCCCACGGGCTGGGTGCGCGGTGCGCACCTCGTCCCCGGCCTGGGCACGATGACCCTCGCCCTGTCGCCCGTGACGAGCGGGGCCGTGCCCAGCCTCGGCGACGCGATCGTGCTGGCGCCGACCGCCTCCTACGGCGACGTCGCCGGCTACCAGCAGGTGCCGCAGGGCCGCTACGCGGTGGGCGTGTGGCCCGCCAGCAGCCCGCGCGACGCCGACCCCGTGCTCACCGGCACCGTCGACGTGACCGCCGGCCAGGCCTACACCGTCGCCGGCCTCGGCACCAAGGAGGAGCCGACGGTCACCACGCTCACCGACGACCTGACGCCGCCCGAGGCGGGTGCCGCCCGGGTGCGGGTGCTGCCGGCGGCGCAGTCGGCACCGGCGGTCGACATCCAGGCGCAGGGCGGTCCCGCGGTCGCCGACGGCGCGGCGTTCGGGCGCGCGACCGGCTACTCCACCGTCCCGGCCGGGTCGTGGACCCTCAGCACCTCGGCCGCGTCCGGCGGCGCTGCCACCACCTCGCAGCTCGACCTCGCCGGCGGCGGCGTCTACACCCTGCTCGTGCTCGACAGCGAGGCCGGCCTGGTCGTGTCGCCCGTGGAGGACGCGGACGGCAGCGGCACGGTGCCGGTCGGCGGTGCCGCCACCGGTGGCGGTGGCACGGCTGCGACCACCGCCGTGCCTCGCGGCACCGTCGGGACGCTGGCCGGCGCCCTCGGGCTGCTGGTCCTGACCACCTCGGTGCTGCGGCGACGGGTCGCCGCACCCGTGCGCGCGTGAACCGTCGGTCCCGAGCCGGCTGCGCGGTCGTGACGACGCTGGTGACCTCCGCGGTGCTCGCGGTGGCCGGCTGCGGTGCCTCGGAGCCGACGTCCGTCGCCGCGACGCCGACCTCGCCGCCGGCGTCCGCTCCCGCACCGGGCAGCGCCCTCGAGGCGTTCGGGTCGGCGCCGCTGCCCGAGGGTGCACCCGAGGCGGTCGAGCAGGCGGAGGTGGCCGAGCCGACCGCGGTGCGCGTGCCGTCCCTCGGCATCACCTCCGCGCTCGTCGACCTCGGCGTCGCCGCCGACGGCACCGTCGAGGTGCCGTCGGACTACGACGTCGCGGGCTGGTTCACCGAGGGTCCGAGGCCGGGGGAGCGTGGCCCGGCCGTCATCCTGGGACACGTCGACTCCCGTTCCGGCCCAGCGGTGTTCGCGCAGGTCGACCAGATGCAGCCCGGCGACGTGATCGAGGTCGACCGGGCCGACGGCAGCACCGTCCGGTTCCGGGTCGACCGGCTCGAGCAGGTGCCCAAGGACCAGTTCCCGAGCGACGCCGTGTACGGGCCGGTGCCCGAGCCGGCGCTGCGCCTGATCACCTGCGGGGGCGACTTCGACGCCGCCGCCGGCCACTACCGCGACAACGTCGTCGTGTTCGCCGTCCCCGCCTGACAGGAACGATCCGGGACCTTCCCGTCCCATCCGGACGCACCGCCGCGCCGAACCCCGACCAGAGCCACGACGAGGTGGACACACCACCTCGACAGTGCCGTCCAGCGACGCGCGGCCGCCGATGCCCACCCGGAAGGACGCTGTGCACAAGCTCACGCAGCACGCACCCACCCGCTCGACCCGCCACGCCACCGACCACGACGTGGTCGACGTCCGCGACGGGACCGGCGTCGGCACCACCCCCGAGCGCCCGCTGTCGGTCGTGCGCGACGACGCCCGCCCGGTCGACGCGACCGAGCCGCAGGTCACCCGCGAACGCGGCCTCGTCGCCACCGTCACCACCGCGCCGCGCGCCCTGCTGGCGGCCGACGTGGTCGCCTGGGGGCTGACGGTGGCGCTCGTCCCGACGACCTTCTGGGCGGCGTCCGCACTGCTGCTGCCGCTGCTGCTCACGGTCGCCGCGGCGCACGGCTACCGCGCGCGGCTCACGCTGTCGGCCCTCGACCAGGTGCCGGTGGCGGTGCTCGGTGCCCTGGGTGCCGGCCTAGTGCACGCGGTCGTCGTCCTCGCGTCCACCACCGCCTCGCTGTCGACGGTGCTGCTGCGCACCGCAGTCCTGGGCGCGTGCGTGCTCGCGCTGCGGTCGCTGTCGGTCGCGGTCATCCGCTTCGCCCGTCGCCGCCGCGTCGTCGTGCACCGCACCCTGGTGGTCGGCGGCGGCGTGGTCGGCCGCCAGCTCGTGCAGCGCTTCCAGGAGCGCACCGAGCTCGGGCTCGAGCCGGTGGGCGTCCTGGACGCGGACGAGCCCGCTGCGGCGGACGAGCTCGACGTGCCGTGGCTCGGCGGCGTCGAGCACCTCGCCGACACCGTCCTGCGCGAGGACGTCGACGTCGTGGTCGTCGCGTTCAGCCGCCAGCCCGAGTCCGAGCTGGTCGACGTGCTGCGCACCTGCGACCGTCTGGACTGCGAGTTCTTCTTCGTGCCGCGGCTGTTCGAGGTGCAGAGCGTGCACGCCGACATGGACGAGGCGTGGGGCGTCCCGCTGATGCGCGTGCGGCGCGCCGCCTTCCGCACCGTCGCGTGGCGGGTCAAGCGGCTCCTCGACGTCACCGTCGCGTCGTTCGCGCTGCTCGTGGTCTCCCCGGTCCTCGCCGCCGTCGCGCTCGCGGTCCGGCTCGACGGCGGACCCGGGATCATCTTCCGGCAGGAGCGGGTGGGCCTGGACGGCCGCCCGTTCACGATGATGAAGTTCCGGTCCCTGCGGCCCGCCGACGAGTCCGAGTCGGCCACGCGCTGGAACGTCAGCAACGACGACCGGATGAGCGCCGTGGGGCGGCTGATCCGCGCCACCTCGCTCGACGAGCTGCCGCAGCTGCTCAACGTGGTGCGTGGCGACATGAGCCTGGTCGGACCTCGGCCGGAGCGCCCGCACTTCGTGCGCGAGTTCTCGGCGAGCGTGCCGCGGTACACCGGTCGCCACCGCGTCCCGGCGGGCCTGACGGGGCTCGCCGCCGTGCACGGGCTCCGTGGTGACACCTCGATCGCCGACCGGGCCCGCATCGACAACTACTACATCGAGAACTGGTCGCTCTGGCTCGACGCCAAGGTCGTCCTGCGCACCGTCGCCGCGGTCGTGAAGCAGACCGGGTCGTGAGCGCCGCCCCGTCCGCCGAGGGTCCGCGCGCCGTCGTCGTGCACGAGCGCTTCACCGAGTTCGCCGGCTCCGAGGCCGTCGTCGAGCAGCTCGCCCGACGGTGGCCGGACGCTCCGCTGCTCGCGCCCGTGGCCCGGCCCGGGGTCATGCCGGCCGACCTGGAGTCCAGGGTGCGGTCGACGCGGCTCAGCGGGCTGCTGCGCGGCAGCGGGTACGCGCACCTGCTCCCGGCGTTGCCGATCGCCGTGCGCCGCCTCCGTGTGCCCGAGGCCGACGTCGTGATCGCCAGCCACCACGCGTTCGCCTCGCAGGTGGTGCACGCGACCGACGCGCCCGTCGTGGCCTACGTGCACTCGCCCGCGCGCTGGGTCTGGGACCCGCAGATGCGTCGCGGCGAGGTCGGCGGACGGGTCGGGGAGCTCGGCCTGGGTGCGTTCGCCGCGGCGTTCCGGCGGCACGACCGCTCGGCCGCGGCGCGCCTGCACACGGTCGTGGCCAACTCGACAGCCGTCGCGGACCGCGTCCGGCGGTGGTGGGGCCGTGAGGCGGAGGTCGTGCACCCGCCGGTCGACACCGCGTACTACTCGCGCGACGACCGCGTCGAGCGCGAGGACTTCTTCCTGCTGGCCGGACGGCTGGTGCCGTACAAGCGCCCGGACCTGGCCGTCCGCGCCGCGGCGCGCGCCGGTGTGCCCCTGGTCGTCGCGGGTGACGGTCGGGCGCGGGCCGAGGTCGAGGCGCTGGCGGCACCGGGCACGGTCTTCCTCGGGCGCGTCGACGACGACGAGCTCCGCTCGCTCTACCGCCGGTGCCGGGCGCTGCTGATGCCCGGCGTCGAGGACTTCGGCATCGTGCCGGTCGAGGCGCAGGCCTGCGGCGCACCCGTCGTGGCGGTCGACGCCGGCGGCGCCCGCGACTCGGTGCGCCCTGGTGAGACGGGCGTGCTGGTGCCGCAGGCACGCCGCGGCACCGAGGAGGTCGAGCGGTGGGCGGGTGCGCTGACCGACGTGCCGGCCGACCGGTTCGACCCCGCCGCCGCCCGCGCGAACGCAGAGTCGTTCTCCCGCAGCGTCTTCCGTGACCGGATGGCTGCGGTCGTCGAGCGCACGCTCGCCGCCTGACCGTCGTCAGGACAGCGCCGCGCGCACCGTCTCCTCGGCCACGTCGTCCCAGCTGCGGGTGGCCGTCGGCCGCCGGCGGGGGGCCGGCGGCGCGTCCAGGTGGTGCAGCACCGCATCGGCCCAGGCGTCCACGTCGTCCGCCGGAAGGTGCGGGGCGCGCTCGCCGCTGACCTCGACGAGGGCGGGGTCCCGGGACGTGACGAGCGGTGCGCCCAGGTCGAGCGCCTCGGCGGCCGGGAGGCCGAAACCCTCTGCGAGCGAGGGCGACAGCGCCACGGCGCAGTGCTCGTACAGCCACCGCAGCGTGCCGTCGCCGACACCCGTGAGCTGCACCAGGTGCCCCGACGCCACGAGCTCGCGCTGGCGCGGGCCGTAGCTGGCGTCGCCCCAGGCGGGCGGACCGACCAGCACCAGCCGCGCGTCCGGTCGCCGCTGCACGACGCGGTGGAACGCCTCGACGACCACGGGGAGGTTCTTGCGCGGCGACGGGTCGCCGACGACCACCGCGAACGGTCGACCGTCGACCTGCGGCACCGGGTCGGGCGTCGATCCGAGCAGCCGGGGACTGGTGGCGAGGGGCACCACGGACGACCGCGCCCCGTCGTCGGGCAGCCAGTGCCGCACCCGCTCGCGGGTGGCGGCCGACACGCAGACCAGCCGGTCCGCCGAGCGCAGCGAGGCGAGGTACGGCTCGCGCAGCAGCAGCCGCTTGGCCCGGCCGAAGTCGGCTGCGCGGTCGAGGGCGAGCATGTCGTGCACCGTGAGCACCGTCCGGGCGCGCACGAGCCGCGGCACCAGGTGCTTGACGCCGTGCACGACGTCGTAGCGCCCGCCGAGCCACGGACCGAGCCCGGTGCGCTCGAACACGGGCACCGCGGGCCCCGGCACCGGCGGCACGGTGACGGCGCGGCCACCACCCACCACCTCGGGCAGGGCGGACGCCGCCCTGGTGGTCAGCAGGTGCAGGTCGACGTCGTCGCGCCGGGCGAGCGCGCGCGCCAGCTCGACGGTGTAGCGCACGATGCCGCCGCCGACACCGTCGGCGGGGACGTGCCCGGCCATCAGCAGCCAGCGGGTGCGGGTCACGAGGGCGCTCCTGCCGCGACGGTGGGGCGGGGTTCCGACGGACGCGGCCGGGGCGGGTCCGTCCGCCGTTCGCGCAGCAGCAGCACGCCGACGACGGCGAGGCTCAGGACGGCGGGCACCACGCGCCCCTGTGCCAGGTAGAGGTAGCGGGGCAGCTCGAGCAGGCCCGTGAGCGCCACCGGGTAGAGCAGGGCGCCGAGCACGGTGCCCTCGCGGAAGCCCCGGTACAGCAGGCCGATCACGGCGCCGAGCAGCGCCAGGTACACCAGGCCGCCGATCACCCCGAAGTCGACCATGGGCGCGGTGATGCCGCCGAGGTTGTTGAACTCGGGGTTGGCGTACCGCTCGAGCACGTCCTGGCTGGTGGTCGGCGGCGGGGTGCCGAGCAGGTCGTACAGACCGAGCTGGGAGACGAACGGCGCCTCCCAGAAGAACGACACCGACTCCCGCGGCAGGCGGCCGGGGTAGGTGGCGTGCTCGAGCTGGAGGTACCCGTTGTTGTACGAGGTGGCGTAGTAGCCGGCCAGCCGCACGGCGGCGAACACCGGGAACGGCTGGTCGGTGCGGGTCGAGAAGAAGGTCCAGCTGCGCGAGTACTCGAACAGGGCGAACAGCGCGAGCAGCAGGGGTGCCAGGACGACGGGTGCCGCACGGGCGGCCAGCCGTCGGGCGGGCACGGCGCTGTGCCGCGCGGCCATCGCGACGACCGCGACGAGCGGGACGGCCACCTCGATCAGGGCGAGCCGCTCGCTGTTGACGAACGAGCGCACCAGGCTGAGCAGCAGGACGACACCGAGCTGCAGCAGCAGCCGCCGGTCGCGGACCCGCAGCAGCACGTAGGTGGCCACGACGACGAAGGCGATGCCGCACTGGGTCAGGGTGGTGATGCCGGCGACGCCGGCGAACTCGTCCTTGAGGTTGCCCTCGTAGGCGTTCTGGCTGACCAGGAGCTGCAGCACCTGCGACAGGGTCACCCCGCGCGAGGCGCCCGTGGCGGCGAACGCCACGTAGCCCGCCATGGTCAGCCAGAACAGCACCTCGGCCGAGCGGCGCAGGGTGCGCGGGACCGCGAGACCCCCTGGCAGCAGCGCGTTCCCGGGACGCCGGCGCGGGACCCGGGCGACGAAGGTGGCCACGGCGCCGAGCAGCGCCACGGCGGCCGCCAGCAGCAGCAGGTGGTCGCCCGGCACCGACTTGGTCGCTCGGTAGAACAGCCGGAAGTCGGCGTCGTCGAGGTAGAAGGTCAGCAGCAGCGTGCCCGGCACCAGCAGCAGCAGGGCGCCCGCGGGCGACACCCACCACAGGCTCCGGGCGCGCGGCGACGTGGTCGTCACGGGCCGACCCGGGCGGCGAGCTCGCGGGGCGGTCGGCCCGTCCAGCCGGCCCAGGTGCCCCGCAGGTAGGCGACGTCGGCGCGGGCGAGGTGACGCTGCCCGCGGGCCGCGCGGACGACGCTGCCGACGACCTTGCGGGCGCTGTACCAGGCCAGCTGGGCGCGGCTGAGGCCGTGGCGGCGCCACAGGTGGCCGTTGCCGCAGCCGTACCGCAGCATCTTGCGCTCGAAGCCGGCGTCGGCCTCGTCGCGGGGCTCCTCCTGCAGCACCACCAGCGTCGGGTCGTAGTCGACCCGACCCCCCGCGTCGAGCACCCGCAGCAGCAGGTCCGACTCCTCACCGGCACCGAGCCAGCCGTCGGATCCCACACCGAGACCCTCGTCGAACCAACCGACCTCGTCGAGGACCGCCCGGCGGAACACCATCGTGCTCATGATCGAGGTGCGCATGAAGTTCGTCCGCGTGACCGGCTGCGGGGTGGCGAGCCAGCGCAGCATCGACGGCCGGCCGTCCTCGGTCTGCTGCTGCCCGCTCACCCCCGCGAGCGAGGGGTCCGCGTCGAACGCGGCGAGCGCCTGCTCGAGCGTCGTCGGCGGGAACCAGCAGTTGTCGTCGGGGAACGCGACGACGGGCGCGGTGGCGAGCCGCAGCCCCGCGTTGCGGCCGCGGCTCGCACCCCGACCCGAGGTCGTGGCCTCCCACGCGACCGAGGTGCCGCTCTCGCGCAGCACCCGCGCGCACGACTGGTCCTGGCTCTGGTCGCACACGACCAGCTGCACGCGGCCGGCCACGGTCGACCGCTCCACCGAGCGCAGCAGCCGGGCGAGGTCGGCGGGGCGCCCGATGGTGCTGACCACCAGCGACAGCGCGGGGCCGCCGTCAGCCACGTCGGCCTCGCGCACCGGACGCCTTGCGCGGCAGCTGGTTGACGAGCACCGCCGAAGGGGTGGCTCCTGCGGAACGCAGCACCTCCAGGGTCGCGCCGACGTCGTCGACCGCCGTGCGGCCACCGGCCACGACCAGGACGGAGCGGTCGCAGACCCGCGCGACGCGCACGCCGGTGTCGCTGGTGTCGAGCGGCGGGGTGTCGACCACCACGCGCCAGCCCAGCCGGGCCGCTGCCCGGACGACGGCCACGAGGGTGGCGTCGGGGACCCGCCGGCCGGGCTCGGTGTTGCCGGGTCCGAGCACCCACAGGTCGTGGACCTCCGTGCCCTGCACCAGCTCGCCGAGCCGGTCGTCGGAGACCTGCCCGTCGCGGCCGACGACCAGCGCGTTGCCGCCGGGACCGTCGTCGTCGGCGCCGAGCTCGGCGGCGACCGGACCGACCCCCGCCGGGCAGAGCAGCAGCGTCGTGCCGCCCTGCGCGGCGTGCACCGCGTGCTGGGCGGCGACGAAGCTCGTCCCCACGCCCGAGCTGCCGGCGAGCACCGCCAGGCTGCCGCCGTCGCTGGGCCCGGTCGGCAGCTGCAGCGCCTGCAGCTGCACGGCGCGACCGACGTCGCCGCCGCGCCCACGGCCCTTCGCGCCGGCGGTCGGCACGGCCGGCACGAGCACCGGCACGTCGAGGTCGTCGAGGTCGTGCTCGTCGCGCAGCCGGCCGTCCGCGGTACGGAGCACGACCGGGGCGGCGGCGCCCAGGAGCGCACCGACGAGGGCACCGAGCAGCCCGCCCCAGACCCACGGCGGCAGTCCCGGTCCCGGCCGCACGGCGGCGGTCTGGACGACGCTCGCGATGCGGTCGACGTCGGCCTGGGCGCGCTGCAGCGTGTCGCGCACCGCGAGCTGGTCCGCGTACCGGTCGCGCAGCGTCTGCGACTGCTGCTGCTGGGCCGTCGTCTGCAGGACGTTGGCGTCGAGCTGGGTGAGCTCGGCCGTGGTCTGCGCGACCTGCGCCTCGAGCGCGGTCAGCTGCGTGGTGATGCGGTCGGCGAGCCGCTGCCGGCGGCCGTCGACGTACAGGTCGGTGGCCGTCTGGGCCTGCTCGCGGGCGGCGCCCGCGGAGGCGGCGGTGGCGGTGATCTCGACGACGTTCGAGTCGCCCACGCGCGCGGCGCTCAGCGCGGGCGGCGCCGTGCCCAGCGCCTGGCCCGTGGCGCCGGCGAGCTCGACCCCGTCGAGGTACACCAGCTCGGTCTCCAGGTAGGTGGCGTTGCGGGCGCCCTCGTCACCGACCGCGCTGGGGTCGACGGGGTTCTCGACCGCTGCCGGGTCGGGCGAGGTGAGCACCAGGGACGAGGCGCTGACGTCGCGGTCGAGGACCGCGGCCAGCACCCCGCCGAGCAGGCCCAGCACCACGGCACCGACCGCGGCCGTGGCCAGCGATCGCCGCCACCGGGCCCGCGAACCGCGGGCGCTGCGCCCGCGGTCGGGTCGGACGTCGTCGTCGGTCCAGGTCATGTCGTTCCGGTCCTCCGTGCTCGGTGGCTGGTCTCGCAGCGGTGCTGCGTCCAGAGGTCGTTGTGCTGCAGCGGGGCTCGTCCGGCGGTGCCGGTCGGCCGCGGCGCTGCGGGGCCGGCGGGGCGGTCGCGGCGACGTCGACGTCGCACCCCCGATTTGCCCGCGCCGGGTTGCGTCCCCATCGTAGGGAGGTCACGGGCACCCTGCCCGCCACGGCCGACCGCGCACCTGGCCCACCTCGACGACGGGACGACCACGTGAGCAACGCCTCGACCACCCGACCGGCCGCCGACCCTGTGCGCGGACCGCGGGACGACCGCCAGCGGCGGCGCGGCCTCGTGATCGGGATCGCCTTGCTCGCAGCGGTTCTCGTCGTGGTCGCCGGGGTGCTGCTGGTCCGCGCGCTCGGCCGCGACGAGACGCTCCCTCCGGTCGAGCGCAGCGTCGACGTCCGCGACCTCGGCGTCGTGGGCGACGGGCGCACCGACGACACCGACGCGCTGCAGACGGCCTTCGACGAGGCGGAGCCGGGCACCGAGCTGGTCGTGCCGGAGGGTGTCGTCGTCGCGCACGACGACCTGCTCACCCTCACCACGCCGGGCGTGGTGCTGACCGGCGGCGGCACCCTGCTGGCCACCGACGAGGAGCGCTCGTCGCTGACCCTCGCGGCCGACGACGTCGCGCTGGACGGCATCACGCTGCGGATCGAGGAGACCAGTCGGCGGTTCGAGGCCTACGAGCAGCAGCGGCTGCGCGTCGACGGCGGCTCCGGCGTGGTGCTGCGCGACGTCGTGGTCGAGGGGTCGGCGGCCGCGGGCGTCTACGTCGGCGGCGGCGCCTCCGACTTCCTGCTCGAGCGCGTGCAGGTGAGCGGCACCGAGGCCGACGGCATCCACCTGACCCAGGGCGTGCACGACGGCCGCGTGGTGGAGCCCGAGGTGCGCGACGTCGGTGACGACGGCGTCGCCGTCGTCTCGTACGCGCCGGACGGCGACCCGTGCGCGCGCATCGAGGTCGTCTCGCCGCTCGTCGACGGCAGCAGCGGGGGCCGCGGCATCTCGGTCGTCGGCGGTGTCGACATCACCTACCGCGACGTCGACGTGCGCGACACCTACGCGGCGGGGGTGTACGTCGCCGCCGAGGGCAGCTTCGACACCACCGGCGTCGAGGGCGTGGTCGTCGAGGGTGGCACCGTCACCGGCGCCAACCAGGGCGAGGACATCGACCACGGGTCGGTCCTGGTCTTCAACGGCACCGACGACGAGGTCGTCCGCGACGTCCGGGTGGAGGGTCTGACGATCGAGGGGACGCGCGAGAGCGCTTCTCGCGAGGTCGGTCTCGTCTCGGACAGCGACGACGGCATCCAGGACGTCGTGCTCGCGGACCTGGTGCTCGCCGGTGACGGTCCCAGCAGGGCGTTCGTCAGCGACACCGAGGGCACGACGTACCGCACCGAGGGGTGGACCGTCGACGGCGACGACGTGCCCGACCTGCGCGACGAGGTCGTCGGCACCGACGACTGAGTCGGTGGCCCTGCGCGCTGCCGGGCTCACAGGCCGCGGAAGTTCCGTCGGGACAGCCTGCGCAGGCGGTCGGTGCGGGCGCCGACGGTGTCGACCAGGGCCGCGCGGCGGGCGAGGGCGGCGTCGGTGACCTCGAGCAGGGTGCGCTCGAGGTGCTCGTCCGGCTGCACGGCCAGCTGCGGTGTGCCCACGAGCTCCATCAGGCCCTCGACCTTGCCCTGCGAGGCGAGGCACACGGCCGGGACGCGGCGCGACAGCGCCAGCACCGCCAGGTGCATCCGCCCGGTCACCACCAGGTGGGCGCCGGCGACGAGCGAGCGCACCTCGGCGGGTGTGCAGATGCGGTCGACGAGCCGCACGTCCGGGTCGTCGGCGAACTGCTCGGCGACCAGCGCGCAGGTCGCGACGTCGTCGCCGCCGGGTCGGCGGACGTGGGGGAGCAGCACGACGCCGAGGCCCTGCGCGCGCAGCCGCCGCACCAGCAGGGTGAAGGGCCCGACCAGGTCGCGCCGGGCGTGGATGAGGCCGCTGACGTTCACCACGACGTAGCGCCCGAGCCCCGGGGTCGTGCGGTCGGCCTGGCCCGGGTCGACGGGCGTGGCGCTGAAGACCGTGTCGGCGACGCGCACCACGTGGGCCAGCCCGTCGGCCTCGGCGCGGTCGGCCGACCGGGGCTCGCGCACCATCAGGCGCACGCCGGCGCGCGAGGCGCGGCGGACCGCACGCCGGGCCAGCGGGTGCGGGTGGGGGCTCCAGCTGCCGCCGAGCACGCGGGCGAGCACGCCGGCGCGCGCGGCGAGCTCGGCGGTCCGCGCCAGGGTGCGCGCACCGCGGTCGCCGTAGCCGCCGTCCATCAGGTCCGCGCCGACCACGCTGAGCGACCTGGCGCGCCGCAGCAGGCCGCGCAGCTCGAGGACGTCGCGCAGGTGCGGGGGGCCGCCGCCGTAGACCAGGGCGGGCAGGGTGCGGACCCGGGTGCGCTCGGCGTGCACCGGCGGCACCTGGACGGCACCGGGAGCGTGCTCGAGCACCAGCACCCGGCCGTCGGTGTTCTCCAGGAAGGACTCGACCATCGCCTGGTCGCCGATGTTGCCGCCGCCGGGGGGCGAGACCAGGACGTGGTGGCCGTCGTCGTCGCCGAGCGGACCGCGCAGCAGGACGCGGTCGAACGGCGCGAGCAGCGCCGGGCTGACCCAGACGGCCCAGGCGGCGTGGCGCAGCCGTGCGCGGACGTGCGGTGCGATGGCGATGGCGATGGAGGGCTCCCGTGGTGGTCGCGTGTGCGGTGGTCACCAGCCGGGACGTCGGTGTGCCGGTCGGTGCCGCGCGGTGGCGCGGCGTTCTCAGGGGGTTCGGGGCGCGCGGGCGTCCGGTTGGGTGCCGTTCGTCCCGAGCAGCGGGTCGACCACCGCGCGGACGGCACGCGCCGCCGCGCGGGGGGTGAACCGGTCGCGGTAGAGGTCGAGGCCGTCGCGCGCCCGCTGACGGGCTGCTGCCGGGTCGTCCAGCACCTCGGCCACGCCCGCGGCGAGCGCCGCCGGGTCGTCGCGCACGAGCAGGTGCACGCCGTCCTGCGCACCGGTGCCCTCGCAGCCGAGCGAGGTGCTCACCACGGGGACGCCGTACGCCCACGCCTCGAGCACCTTGAGCCGGGTGCCACCGCCGAACCGCATGGGCACCAGCACCACGTCGGCGGCCGCCAGCTCGGGCGCGACGTCGTCGACCGGCCCGACGAGGTCGACGCCGTCGACGCCCTCCACGAGTCCGGCGAGGGCGTCGGCGCCGCGGCCGACCAGCCGCAGGCGGGCTCCCGGGACCAGCTCGCGCAGGACCGGGAGCACGTCGGTGACGGCGTGGTGCGCCGCGTCGCGGTTCTGGTCGGTGGACCAGCTCGCCACCATCAGCACGCGTCCGCCGACCGGGGTGCGCACGAGGGGAGCCGGTTCGGGGTAGGTGTTGGGCACCACCTGCGTGCGTGCCCCGCCGAACCGGCCGACGTCGAGGTCCGAGCACACCACGACGGCGTCGGCCCACCGGGCGACCTGGCGCTGGATCCGGTCCCACAGCGGCAGCTCGACCCGTCGCTGCACGCGCTCGACGCGGTCGCCGCTGCCGGCGGCGAGGTAGGCGCGCCACTTGTCGGTCTCGACGTCGTCGCTGTCGACCACGACGTGCGCGGCGGTCACGGCGCCGTGCAGCGCGCGGGCGTGGTCGAGGCCGCCGAACCACACCAGGTCGTACTCCCCGTCGGCCCACTCGACCAGGCGCCGGCGGACGACGTCCCACCGCTGGGCGCCGACGTGCACGGGGAGCCCGCGCAGCAGCGACGTGGCAGCGCCCGCGAGCCGTCCGCGGGGCCGCGGCGACAGCCGGACCCAGCGCCGCACCCGGGCGTCCGGCGGCACCGGGACCGTGCCCGGCGCGGCGGCGGAGTGCAGGACGGCCACGTCGACGTCGGCCACCTCCGCCAGGCCGAGCAGCACGCCGTGGCAGCGCAGACGCTTGCCGCCGTCGAGCGGCCAGGCGACGTCGGGCAGCGTCAGCAGGACGCGGGGACGGCTCACGCGGCCCGCCGGCGTCCGCGCGGCCTGCGGGTGACGGCGCGCACCGGGCGCTCGACGGCCGCGGGCAGGGTGGTGGCGAGCCAGTCGACGTCCTCGGGGTCGACGACCCCGACGAACCGCGAGCCGAGCAGCGCGACGAGGGCGAACGCCGGCACCGACAGCACCGTGCCCACCCAGCCGCCCACGAGCGCGACGCAGGCCGTGGCCGCCAGGCCCGCGGCGACGGCGACCGTGGCGGCCCGCAGCAGGTGCCCGGGCCGCAGCTGGAGCCGCAGCCCGCGGCGGAAGGTGTACCCGATCACGATGCCGGCGACCGTGGTCTGCGCGGCGATGGTGGCGACCGCAGCGCCCTCGGCCGCGAAGCCGGGGATCAGCGTCGCCGCGAGCACGATGTCGACCACGGCGCCGGTGCCACCGGCGACGAGCACGGGCCGCAGGTTGCCGGTGCCGGTCCACAGCGCCTGGCAGAGGTGGCCGAGGGGGGCGAGCAGCAGGGTCAGCCCGAGGTAGCGCACCAGCCCGGCGGCCTCGGCGAACTCGGGACCGTAGACGGCGACCACCAGCCCGGGGCCGACGGTGACGGTGCCCGCGCACAGCACGAGGTTGGCGGCGACCAGCACCCGGGCGGCCCGGCTCATCGTGGCCAGCACCACGGACGGGTCCTGCGCGTGGCGGCGCGCGATCGCGGGCATCGCCGCGCCGATCAGGGACGCCGACAGCAGCAGCGGCAGCCCGACGACGTTGAAGGCCACCGAGAACATCGCGACCGTCTCGGGGTCGTGCAGCTGGTCGAGGAACACCAGCTCGAGCCGCCGCTCGACCACCTGGATGATGATCGTGGACAGCGCGAACAGCGACCACAGCCGCAGCACGGGACGCCACGGCGGTGCGGGCAGGTCGGAGGCCGCAGGCGCGTCTGCGGTGCGCCCGAGGCGGCGCAGCACGACGGTGAGGCAGAGCGCGACCAGCAGCTGGGCGGCGAACACGCCCTGCACGCCCAGGCCCACGAAGACGGCGACGATCCCGAGCGCGGGGCCGAGCGACTGGGCCAGCAGGCGGCGCGAGGCGGTGCGGCGCCAGCCGTGCAGGGCGATGTCGCGGCTCGCGTACGCCCAGCCGACCGAGTCGACGAGCGCCGTCACGGCCGCCAGGAACCACAGCACCTGGAACTCGGTGCGGGCCAGACCGGTGACGAGCAGGATGGTCGCGGCGATGCCGCCCCCGATCAGGTGCGCGGCGAACGACCAGCGCGACAGGTGGGCGAGGCGGGCGTCGTCGCGCGCGCCGCGGGCCGACGACAGCAGCTGGACGCTGGCCGAGGTGAACGAGTAGATCGCCACCGAGAACATCAGCGACGCGACGTAGGCCACCAGGCTCTGCTGGCCGAGCACCTCGGGGCCGAGCTCGCGGCTGATGACGACCGACAGCGCCAGGGCGAGGGCCATCGGCGCGACGGTGGAGGTGGCGCTCCAGACGCCGCCGGAGAACGCCGAGCGGCGCGAGCCGCCGTCGTCAGGCGAGGTCGCCGCGCGGGCAGCAGCGGGTGCGGTGGTGTCGTCCGGCACCGCTACCCCGCTCCCGTCGACCGATCCTCGCGTCCGACAGTACGTGCCGTCCGCCCCGGGTGTTCGGTGAGGTGGGCCGATCGGTTGGGTGGGGCGGGCCGGTGCCCGTGCGTTCGCCCGTCCGGGGGACGGGTGTGCGGTCAGGGCAGGACGGGGAGCCCGTCGCGCAGCCAGCCGGTGGCCGTCCAGGTGCCCGCGGGGGCGTCGACGGTCAGCAGGTGCCGCGGTCCGCCGACGACGGAGAGCCGCGCGAACGTCACGCCGGACGCCTGCGAGGCACCGCGCAGGAAGCCGACCTGCCGGCTCGCCGTCGTGCGGGTCCCCGAGATGGTCAGGTCGGCGACGGTGACCTCGCGCAGCGGGCCGGCGTCGGTGCGGCCGTCGTAGACCAGGACGGCGCCGTGGTCGACCGTGGTGCTGAGGTTCGAGCGGGTCAGGGTGCCGCCGGCCACGGTGACGCGGACGGGCGCGAAGGTGTTCCAGGGCGCGCCCTCGCGGGCGACGTAGACCGCGGCGGCGTTCGACCCGTCGACGCGCAGGTTGCGGATCGTGACGTCCTCGCCGCCGACGACGCTGACCCCGCGTCCCCACGTGGTGGTGAGCACGGTCGGCGACTCGATCCGCACCCGGCGCACGGGCTGCCCGTCGGCCAGGTACGACACCACCGCGACGCCGTCGTCGCCCGACCGCTGCACGACGGGGCGCTCCACCAGGCCGTCGCTGCTCGGGCCGGTGACGTGCACGCCGTCCGCCTTCGTGTCGCGCACGTCGAGGTCGCGCAGCACGAAGTCCGTGGCGCCCCACAGGTACACGCCCGCGGCGGCGGAGCCGTCGACGTGGACCCGCTCGGCGACGAAGCCGTCGGCGCGGATGACGGTGAGCTTCATGTGGTCGAAGGTGCCGAGGCGCGAGGTGGTGGCGCCGAGGCGGAGGGTGACGTCGCGGACGGTCACGTCGTCGGCCTGGACGATCACCGCCGAGCGCTGCGGGTCGGTCGCCACCAGGGCACCCGGCCCGGCGAGGGTGACGCCGGCCGTGGTGATCCGCAGCGTGTCGGTGTGCCGGAAGGCCGAGCCGGGCGGCAGGTACAGCTCGTCGCCCGCGCGCAGGTCGGCGATCGCCGCGCGCAGCGCGCGGGTGTCGTCGGTGCGACCGTCGCCCGCCGCGCCGTAGACCTGGGGCGTGACGACCCGCAGCGCCGACCCGATCTCGGCCGGGGCCTCGTCCTCCACGGCGGCCAGCGCGGTCGGGGCGCCGAGCGCGACCACGGCGGCGGCCACGAGCCCCGGGACCACCCGGCGCCACCGGGCGCGCGCGGACGCGTCGGTCGGGCGAGGATGGACCGAGGTCGGCAGGGCGCGCGCGAACCAGGTCATGCAGACCATCTCGGACGGCGACGACGCCGAATCCACCGACGACGACGTCTGTCACCCGCCCGCTCCCGTCCCGCGACGGACGGTGACCACGACGCCCGGCGCCACCCGTCCCGCTCGTCCCCACCCCCGCCCAGGAGGCCCATCCGTGCCGCTCGACCTGCGACGCGTCCGCGAGCTGCCCCGCACACCCGGCCAGGTCGTGGTGGTCGGCAGCGGCCCGGCCGGTCTCGGGGTCGCGCTCGCCCTCGTGCGTGCCGGCCGCCCCGTCGTCCTGGTCGAGTCCGGCGGCCTCGACGGCGACCTCCCGGACCTCAACCTCGGCCTGGTCGAGGGTCAGCCCTACGCCGGGCTGGTCGACGGCCGGGCGCGCTCCTTCGGCGGCACCTCCGCGCTGTGGCACGGGCAGTGCATGCGGCTGCACCCCCACGACCTGGAGCGGCGGCCCTGGGTGGCCGGCAGCGGCTGGCCGTTCGCGCTCGCCGAGCTCGACGAGCCGTACGCCGAGGCCGAGCGCCTGCTCGACGTCTCCGGGCGCGGCTACGGCCCCGACCGGTGGGACGCCCACCCGCACCTGTCGCGCGTCCCCTGGGACCCCGCCCACCTCGGCCACGACTTCACCGAGTACGCCCTCGACCCGGCGATGCGGCGCACCCGCGACGAGCTGCTCGCCCACCCGCTCGCCACCGTGCTGCTGCACGCGACCGTCTCCGCCGTCCGGGTGCACGACGGCCGGGCGACCGGCGTGGAGCTGCGGGCGGACGGGGGTCGACGCGTCGAGCTGGACGGGGCCGACGTCGTGCTGGCCGCCGGGGCCATCGAGAACGCCCGACTCCTCCAGCTGAGCGACCCGGAGGGCACCGGGCTCGGCAGCGGGCGGGCCCACACGGGTCGGTACCTGCAGGACCACCCGATCGTGCGGACGGCGCAGGTGCTCGCGCACGACCACCGCGTGCTGCAGGACCGGTACGTGGTGCTGCGCGAGGGCGGCCGGCGGCTCTTCCCCAAGGTGCGGCTGGCCGAGGCGGCCCAGCGCGAGCACGGCCTGCTCGACGCGGTGGCGGTCTTCGTGCACGAGCCCGGCCCGGCCGCCGCGGCGGCCCGCCGGCTGCGGCTCGAGGCCCGCGACCGCCGGCGTCCGGACGGCCTCGCCGCCGACCTGGCGGCGTCGGCGCGGGGGAGCGGGCCGCTGCTGCGCGACGCCTACCTGCGGGCTGCCCTCGGCAGGACGGGGCGCAGCCGCCCGGACGCCGTGCACGTGCAGGTCTGGGTGGAGCAGGACGCCGATCCGGCCCGGCGGGTCGTGCTGTCAGGGCGCGACCGCGACGCCCTGGGTCTGCCGCGGGCCGTGGTGCGGTGGGGCGTCAGCGACCAGGAGCTCGACACCGTGCGCCGGCTGACCCGCTGGATCGGCACCGACCTGGTGCGCCTCGGCACCGGGTACCTGCGCGAGCACGACGTGATGACCGACGACGACGCCTTCCGCGCCGCGACCAGCGACGCCGCGCACCCGGCCGGCACCACGCGCACGTCGTCGCGGCCGCAGGACGGCGTGGTCGACCCGGACCTGCAGGTGCACGGGGTCCCCGGCCTGCACGTCGTCGGGTCGAGCGTCTTCCCGGTGGCCGGGTACGCCAACCCGACGCTCACGATCGTCGCGCTCGCGGTGCGCCTCGGGCGTCACCTGGGCCGACGTGGGGACGGCCGGGGTCAGGCGGCCCGGGCGTCGTCGGTCGCGGCGGCCACCAGCTCGTCGAGCACCACGCCGACCGCGTCCGGCAGCGGCACCGAGCCCGAGGCCAGCGCGTAGGAGCGCGCGACCCGTTCCGGACGCCCGGTGGCGACGAGGACGTCGGTGAGGTCGAGCCGGGTCGCGCGGGCGAGCAGCGCCTCGGCCAGGCCGTCGTCCCCGAGATCGGTCGTCGCGCAGGCGTCCTGCCAGCGGTCACGTCGTGCGGCCGAGCCGTGCAGCACGCCGCGCAGCGTGGCGAGGTCCCGTCCGCCGGACCCGAGCAGTCCGTGACCGACGACGGTGTCGACGTGCGCTGGCAGCCGCACGGGTTCGTCGAACGGACCTGCGGCGACGTGCGCCACGGTGGCGACCCGGCCCAGCCGCTCGACGGCGGCTGCCGTGCGCGCGTTCTGCGTGGCGACGCCCACGGCACCGACGTCGCCCGAGCGCACGAGCCGCTCGAGCTCGGCGACGAGACCGTCGTCGACCTCCTCGGCGTGCACCTCGTGCAGCAGGAACCGGTCGACCCGGCCGCCGAGGCGCCGCAGCGAGCGCTCGGCGCCCGCCCGCACCCGCTCCGGCGCGAACCGGCCGGGCAGCGGGCTGCCGCCGGAGCCGCGCAGCCGCGCGGCGACCCCGACCGGGAGGACGCGGCGCGCGACGGCCTTGGCGGCGCGACGGGTCGCGCCGTCGGGAGCAGCGGGGTCGAGGCCGACCTTGGTGGTCACGCCCTCGACACCGACGTGTCCCGCGAGGAACGTGCCCAGCGCGGGCTCGGACAGCCCGTGACCGTACGAGGGGGCGGTGTCGAAGCGGCGCACGCCGGCGTCCCACGCGGCGGCGAGCACCGCGCCGCTGCGTCCGGGGTCGACGAGGGTGAACAGGTGGGCGGTCCCGAGGGCGACGTGGGGCACGCCTCGACCCTAGGCGGCGCGCGCCGAGACGGCCCGGGCGAGCACGACGGTCCCGCTGCCCTCGAAGGTCAGCGGTCCGCTGCTGTCGGGCGCGAACACCGTGGTGCCGCCGGCCAGCGGCAGCCGGGGGCCGTCGCCCGACGTCGCCACGACGTCGACGCGGCCGTCGAGGCAGAGCACGACCCGTGGCCCGCCCGGCGCGAACTCGGCCGTGTCGTCGACGTCGACGAGGTGCAGCTCGAACTCGGTCGGGCCGGGCCGCCACGTCCGACGGCGGCCGACGACCTCCGGCTCGACGAGCCGCACCGGGGCGGTGCCGGGTTCGAGCACCTCGAGCAGCTCGGCGACGTCGAGCCGCTTGGCGGTCAGCCCGGCCCGCAGCACGTTGTCGGACGACGCCATCACCTCGACGCCGACCCCGCCGAGGTAGGCGTGCAGCACACCGGCCGACAGGTAGAGCGCCTCACCGGGCTCCAGCACCAGGTGCTGCATCAGCAGGGCCACGAGCACGCCCGGGTCGTCGGGGTGGTGCGCCGCGAGCCGGGGGAGCACCGCGTCGTGCGGCGTGAGGGAGCGTCGGCGTGCGGCGTCGACGACGTCCGCCACCAGGTGGCGTGCCCCCGCGTCGGCGAGCAGCCGCGCGACCGCGTCCCGCGTGGCACCCGGGCCCGGGCGCTCCAGCGCGGCGACCAGGCGCGCGAGCGCGGGACGGTCGCGGTCCGGCAGGTCGAGGTCGTCGAGGTCGCGGCGCACCTCGTCGGCCTCGCGCAGCCCGCAGAGCGCCTCGAACCGGGTGAGGGCCAGCAGCATCTCGGGCTTGTGGTGGGGGTCGGTGTAGCTGCGCTCGGTCGCCGGCAGGTCGGCGTCGCGCTCGGCGGCGAAGCGCGCGGCGGCGCGGGCGGCGTCCGGGTGCACCTGGATCGACAGCGGCGCGTCGGCCGCGAGCACCTTGAGCAGGAAGGGCAGCCGGGCGCCGTGCCGAGCGTGGAGGTCGGCACCGAGCAGCTCGTGGGGGTCGGTCCGGATGGCCTCGTCGAGGGTGCGGCCGTCGGTCAGCGTCGAGGGTGCGTCCGGGTGGGCGCCCACCCACAGCTCGGCGTGCGGGCGCCCGTCGGGCGGTGTGCCGAGCAGGTCCGGGATGGCCGTCCGAGATCCCCAGGCGTAGTGCCGGACGACGTTCTCCAACCGGGTCAGGTGGTGGACGGCGGACGTGGCGGTCGACGACGTGCCGGACTGCGGGTCGGGGGTCACGGGGGTCTTCGGAGCGGTCGCGGCGACGGATCCTCGTCCGGCGGAACGCGCTGCGCGCGCCCACGCGGTGTGCCAGGGTCCGGTGGTGGCCCGGGCGACGAGCGTGGCGGGCGCCACCGGCCTGCCGTGGCGCCGTCTGCTGCTGCCGCGCAACCGCTCGGTGTGGATCAAGTGGGTCTGGCTGCCGCTCGGTGCCGCGATCGCCGTCGCCGCGAGCGGGCGCCTGCCCTCCCTGCGCACCGTCCTCGAGGTGGTCGTCGTCTGGGTCGTGGCCGAGCACCTGGCGTACCAGGCGCGCTACCTGGCGAACGACCTGCGCGACCGCGCGGCCGACGAGGCCCACCCCGCCGCGGCGCAGCGCCGCCGACTGCCCGGCGGGCTGACGCGCGGTCAGGTGCGGGTGCTCTGGGGGTCGGTGGCCTTCCGGCTGCTGCTGGCGGTCGTCGTCCCGCTGTTCGTGCTCACCGGGCCCGCCCGCACCGCGGCGCTCGCCTTCCTCGCCGGGCTCGCGGTCGTGACCGCGGTGTACGAGGTCGGCCGCGACCGGGTGCGCCACCGCGCGGTGCGGCCGGGCGCACCGGGTGCCGTCGGCCTGGCGCTGCCGGTGCTCGCCAGCGTGCCGCTCGGGTACGGCCTGCGCGTCGGTGCCGGCTACCACGCCGCCGCCGCCGACGGGCTGGACGGCGTCGGGGTGCTGCTCGTGCTCACGGTGCTGCTGCTGCAGACCGCCGGCGTGCTGCTGGCGTGGACGCTCGAGGGCACCGCCTTCCTCGACGCGTTCCCGCACGCGCGGCGGTACGACCCCGGGCTGGAGCGGCTCGCCCACGTCGGGCTGCTGCTGGTGCACGCCGGCGCGCTCGACCGCTCGGCCCGAGCCGGTGGTGACGACGCCGGCGTCGCCGCACCCACCGACGTGGTCGTGGCGCGGGACCGCCCGGCGCGCAACGGTTCTCACGTCCGGGTCTGGGACGTCGCTGCTGCGCTCGCAGCCGTCTGCTCCGTGCTCACGGTCGCAGCGGGCGCCGGGGGCGAGGGGCTGTGGTGGCTCCTCGTGCCGGCCGCGCTGCTGCTCGCGTCGGCCCCGTGGCTCGCTCGTGCCGTGGTCGACCGCTCGGGCGGCACCGGTGGCACCTGGCTCGGCGGTGGCGCGCTCGCCGTGGCCGTCCGGCTCGAGGTCTTCGTCCTGCTGGGGGTGGTCGTGGTCACCGCGCTCCGGGCCCCGCTCGCGGTGTGGTTGCTCGTGGTCCCGGTCGTCACCCTGTCGCAGTGGGCGGCGCTGCGCGCCAGCAGCTGGGCGCAGGGCGTCGGACCTCGGACCGTCGCGCGGGCGGTGCTCGCACGGGTCGCCCGGGCCTGAGGAGCGGAGCGGCGCCGGTCAGCGGCCGAGCGCGTCGATCTCGTCCTGGATCGCGGCGGCGACCCCGGCTGCGTCGACGTCCAGGCGTGCGTCGGCGGCGACGCCGACGGTGAGGGTGCCGGCGTAGCTGAACAGGCTGATGCCGAGCCCGACGCGGCCGACCGTGGGGACCCAGAACGCGACGTCCTCGACCTCGCTGGTGCCGACGGCCAGGCGCGTGCGCGGGCCGGGCACGTTCGTGACGACCGCGCTGGCGCTGCGTCCGAGCAGACCCGCGGCCAGCCGCCGGACGGGCAGCGGCAGCAGGCCGACGAGCTGCAGGACCACGAAGGTCGCGCCGGCCTCGGCGGACGTGGTCAGCCGGGAGGTGGCGAGCGTGACGAGGTGCAGGCGTCGCGCGCGCTCCGGCTCGCCGACGGGCAGGCGCACGAACACGATGCCGAAGCGGTTGCCCAGGTCGTCCGGCACGGCGGCGCCCGCGCGCAGGTCGACGGGGACCACCACCCGCAGGTCGGCGACGCGGCCGCCGCGCTCGAGCAGGTACGTCCGCAGGCCACCGGCCGTGGCGGCGAGGAGGACGTCGTTGATGCTCGCCCCGTGGGCGTCGGCCACCCGCCGCACGTGGGCGAGGTCGTGGGGGTCGGTGAGCGCCAGCGACTTGGCCGGACCGAGCGCCCCGCGCAGCAGCGTCCGAGGCTCGCCGAGGGTGAGCAGGAGCCGCCCCACGACCGGGAGCACCTGACCCACCGCCCGCAGCGAGCCGACGAGCGCGCTGCCTCGACGCCCGGTCGGCAGCCGACCTGTTCGCTCCGGTTCCGCCGCACCGTCGGTGAGACCCAGCAGGACGGTCGCCAGGGCCGCCCCGTCGCCCAGGCTGTGGTGGAACCGGCCCACCAGGGCGCTGCCGCCGTCCGGGCGTCGCACCAGGTCGAGCCGCCACGGCGGTCGCTCCGGGTCGAGGGGTGTCGAGACCAGCTCACCGGCGAGACGGGCGAGGTCGAGGTCGTCGAGCGCGCGACCGGGTGCGGCGTCGACGACGTGGGCCCGCACGTCGAACCGTGCGTCCCGGTACCAGCGGGGCGGGAGCAGGCGGTGCGGTCGACGGGCGACCTGGGTCAACCGGGGGTGGGACGCGACGAGGCGCCGCTCGACCCGGTCGCGCAGCTCGTCCAGGCCGAGATCGCCCGACAGGCGCAGCACGCCGGCGACCACCAGGCGGTTGTGCGGGCGGTCGAGGCCGACCCACGCCGCATCGGCCGGCCTCATCCGCTGCGACCGGTGCACGTGGCGATCCAAGCCCGTCCCGCCGTCGCGCGCGACACCAGCACCTCATGGAGCACGCGACCCCGGACCGTCGACGGACGTCGTCGTGGGGCAGGTGGGGCTCGAACCCACGACCTGACGGATTATGAGTCCGTTGCTCTGACCGGCTGAGCTACTGCCCCGCGCACGCGACCCTACCGGCCGCGGATGCGCAGGAACGGGGCGTCCGGGAGCGCCGCACGCCCTGCTCCTGCACATCCGTCGGTCAGGCGGAGACGGCAAGGGTCTGACCGACCCGCTCGTCGGCGCCGAGGACCTCCGCGACCACGCCGGCGACCTGCGCCCGCGTCACCTTCATCGACGTCACCTCGCCGGTCGACGACACCACGACCTGCGACGGCTCCATGCCGTCGTCGAGCGAGACGGGACGCACCAGGGTCCAGCGCAGGCCGCTGGCGCGCACCAGGTCCTCCTGCCGCTCCGAGTCGCGCAGCTGGTCGGCCAGCAGCACCCGGAACGTCGTCTTCCACTGCAGCGACAGGCTCGAGAACGACTCGTGCGCACCGATCGTCGACTGCACCACCAGCCGGTCCACGCCGTGCCGGCGCATCGCGGCCACGACGGCCCGGGTGCCGGCCGACCGGACGTCCAGCGGCGTGCCCGCCCGCCGCAGGAACCGGACCTTCATCGCGTTGTCCGAGATCCCGAGCGTCACCACGACGGCGTCCTGCCCGGCGACCACCCGGTCGACCGCCGCCGGGTCGCCTACGTCGCCGCGCTCCACCCGGACCCCGGCGGGGAACGCGTCCGCCGACACCGTGCGCCCGAAGGCCGTCACGTCGTGCCCGTCGGCCGCCAGCTGCCGCACCACGGCCAGGCCACTGCCCCTGCTCGCCCCGACCACCAGCACCTTCATCGCCCCGCTCCTTCCGTCCGGGACGACCGCCGTCCCTCGTGGTTCGATCCTGGGAGCCGGCTGCTGGACGGACAATGCTCGTGCGACCGCACCTCTTGCCCGATCGTCCAGGCCGGGACAGGATGGCCGGGTGCCGACGACGCCCGTCCCCGACGTCCTGGCCGCGCGCCCGGCGCAGCCGGACCCGCTGGTCGACATCGCGATGACGGGCGTCTTCCACTCCACCTCGCGGCTCACCGAGCCGTGGGGCATCGCGGTGCCGGCGCTGCCGCAGGTGGTCGTCTTCCACGTCATGACGTCCGGGCGCGGGGTGGTCGACGTCGACGGACGCCGCACCGAGATCGTCCCGGGCGACCTGCTCGTGGTGCCGCACGGCACCGGCCACACGATCAGCAGCGGCCCGGACGCGCGGGTGCTGCCGCTGCACGCGGTCGAGCGCGAGGTGGTGGGGGAGCGGTACGAGCGGATGGCCTTCGGAGGCGGCGGTGCCCCCGCCGGACTCGTCTGCGGCGCAGTGCGTTTCACCGACCTCGCCGTCGGCCGGCTGATGCGCTCGCTGCCGCCGTCGCTGCTGGTCGACACCGCCGACGCCCCCTGGGTCGCGGGCGTGCTCGCCCTCATCGCGCGCGAGAGCGAGCACCCCGCCACCGGCAGCGACGTCGTCACCGCCCGGCTCGCGGAGGTGCTGCTCGTGCACGCCGTCCGGCAGTGGTGGGACGCCGCGGGTGAGCGGGAGGGCTGGGCGCGCGCCGTCCGCGACCCGGTGCTGGGGCCCGCGCTGCAGGCCTTCCACGCCGACCCCGCGCAGGACTGGACGCTGGACCGGCTCGCCCGCCGCGCCGGCGTCTCCCGCTCGGGCTTCGCGGCGCGGTTCACCGCGCTCGCCGGGGAGCCGGCGATGGCCTACGTCACCGGCTGGCGGATGGACCTCGCCGGGCGCCTCCTGCGCGACCGCGCCACCACCCTCGAGCAGGTCGCGCGACGGGTGGGGTACGGCTCGGCCCCGGCGTTCCACCGCGCGTTCCGCCGCCACCACGGCGTCGCCCCCGGTGCCTGGCGCGCCGGTGCGCCCGATCCCCTCGCCGACCTGCTGGCCTCCGGTGCCCCCGGCTGACCCGGGCGACGAGCCGGTCGTCCTGCACATCGAGCGCCTCGGCGGTCCCGACCAGGACGCGCCCGGCGACGTCCTGGGAGCGGAGCCCCGCGCCGTCCGCCGTCGCTGGGTGGTGGTCGCGGCGGTGCTCGGCGCGCTCCTGCTCGGGGTCGCTGTCGTCGACCGCAACCAGCGCGAGCGCGAGCTCGAAGCGCTCGTGACCGACGTCGAGAGCGCTACGGCCGCAGTCGCCCTCGCCGACACCAGGGCGATGATGGTGCAGGTCTACGTGCGCCCCGTGTCGTCGTCCGGCAACCCCGGCGGCACGCTGTCGCTCGATCTCGACGCGATCGTCCGCGACGCCGAGGAGCGAGGCGCCGACGAGCTCGCCGCCGAGGGGCGCCGCCTCGACGACGCGACGCTGCTGCCGTGGCACGACGACCTGGCCGGCGCGCGTGAGGTGCTGCGCGACTTCGTCGCCACCGAGGAGCGCCGACTGCGCCGGGAGGGCGACGCCGAGTCGCCCACGGTGCAGGACGTCGCCGACGCCGCCCGCGCCGTCGTCCCGCCCGGGCCGCAGGCCGACCGGCTCGAGGCCGTCCTCGACGGCATCCCGCGCGTCCGCGACTGAGCGCCCGCCGCCCACCGGACGAGGCGTGCTGGCACTGCACGGGGCGCGTCCGCCCACTCCAGTGGCACGTCCGTCGCTGAACTGGGGAAACGGCGACCGGCGCGAAGCCCCCCGGACGCGCCGCAGCCCCGGACCGGCGGGTCCGGGGCTGCGGTGCGGCCAGGCGGTTCGGGGTCAGAACCGCAGCTGGCGCAGGTAGGAGTACCCCACCTCGGCCGTCTGGAGCGGGGTCACGTCCGGGGTGTCGTTCTCCACGATGTACTCGCGCACGGTGTGCTCGGCGAAGATCCGGGCGAAGTCGATCGTCCCGGTGCCGAGGTCGGCCATGTCGCCCGGCGTGGCGGAGTCGTCCGCGTGCCGGTCCTTCACGTGGTACTGCAGCACCTTGTGCGGCGCCTGGTGGATGGTGTCGATCGCGAACTGGATCGGGTCGGCCGCGCCGACGCCGACGCCGCCGGTGACGGCCCAGTACAGGTCGACCTCGAGGTGCACGAGCTTGGGGTCGAGCCGCTCCATGAAGATCGACCACGGGGTCGAGCCGTCGGCGAACACGGTCGTGAACTCGTGCGCGTGGTTGTGGTAGCCGTACCGGATCCCGTGCGCCCGGGCCGCGGCCGCCTCGGCGTTCATCTGGTCGGCCCACGCCTTCCAGTCGTCCGCGTCCTGCGAGTTCAGGTACGGGACGTTGATGTAGTGGTGGCCCAACGTCTTCGCGTCGGCCAGCTTGGCCTCGAGCCCGGCCGCGTCGGCCGAGATGCCGACGTGGCTCGAGGTCGCCCAGATGCCCTGGCGGCTGAGGAACCGCCCGACCGTCTTGGCGTCCTGGCCGTACAGACCCGCGAGCTCGACGCGGCCGTAGCCGGTGTTCGCGAGCTTGCGCAGCACCTGGCGGGCGCTGTCCCAGTCGGTCATGGCGTCGCGCAGCGTGTACAGCTGGATGCTGATGTGGCCGCGCGGCACCCGACGGCCGCCGGGGGCGGCGTCGGCGAAGGCAGGAGCGGCGCCCGCGCCGACGGCGGCACCGCCGGCGCCGAGCGCGAGCATCCCGCGCAGGAAGGTGCGCCTGTCGGCGCCCCGGGCGGCCAGCGACCGCTCGAGGGCCGGCGCCCCGTCGAATCCGAAGCACATGATGGGTGGTTCCTCTCAGATCAGGGTGGTCAGGGGGTGACGGTCGGCGTGAGGACGACCTCGGCCGACCCGGTCAGCGGGACCCCCGCGTCGCCGCCGTCGTCGGTGTAGGTGGCGACGAACACGCCACGCAGCTGGTCCTCACCGGGGTCGTGACCGCCGGGGAGGGTGGTGGTGATGGTGCCGGTGCATCCGAGCGCGGTGGTCTGCGGGTGGCCGTGGTCGTCGTGACCGAGGATGTAGGTCACCGAGACCCGCGAGCAGTCGACCTCCTGGTCGTCGGTCACGGTCACCTCGAAGGGCACCTGCTGGCCGAACGCGAAGGTGTCGCCCGTCTGCGGCGTCACGAACGACACCTGCGGGACCTCGTTGCCCACCACGATCGTCACGTCCGCCGAGGCGGCGCGGCCGCGGTGCTTGCCGCCCTTGTCGGTGACGCGCAGGTTGGCGCGGTACTCACCGGGCTCGGTGTAGGTGTGCGTCGGGTTCGCCTCGGTCGAGTCGACCGTGCCGTCCGAGTCGAAGTCCCAGGCGTAGGTGATCGTGTCGCCGTCCGGGTCGGCCGTGCCCTCGCTGGAGAACGCGACCGTCAGCGGGGCGGAGCCCAGCGTCTGGTCGGCCGTCAGCACCGGCACGGGGGAGTGGTTGCCGTTCGGCCCGATGTAGTCGATGCGCGACAGCTGGGCGTCCGGGTTCTCGGCGAAGTAGCCGTCGCCGTACTCGAGCACGTAGAGCGCGCCGTCGGGGCCGAACTCCATGTCCATCGGGTTGTCGGTGACGACGTCGCTGATGGCGTCCTCGATCGAGAGCAGCTTGCCGCCGGCCCGCAGCGAGATCGCCTTGAGGTAGTCGCGGGTCCACTCGTAGAGGAAGCTCTTGCCGTCGTACTCCTGCGGCCAGGCCCGCGGCGTCTTGCCGCCCGCGGCCCTGCGGTCGAAGTCGTAGACCGGGCCGGCCATCGGACCGATGCCGCCGGTGCCGAGCTCGGGGAACTCCTCGGACTCGCCGTAGGTGTACCAGATCTGCGGCTGCACGGTCGGCGGCAGCTCGGTGAGGCCGGTGTTGTGCGGCGAGGTGTTCACCGGTGCCGCGCAGTCGAACGCCTCACCCGAGGCGCCGGTCGCGAAGTCGTAGTCGACGTAGGGCAGCTCGGCGGTCGCGCAGTACGGCCAGCCGTAGTTGCCGGCCTTCTTCGTCGCGAACCACTTGCCGTGCCCTGCCGGCCCGCGAGCGGGGTCGGGGGAATTGGCGTCGGGCGAGTAGTCGGCCACGAACAGCTGCCGCGTCGCCGGGTCGATCTCGATCCGGAACGGGTTGCGCAGACCCATCAGGAAGATCTCCGGACGCGTCTGCGGCGTGCCCGGGGCGAACAGGTTGCCGTTCGGGATCGAGTAGCCGCCGCGCGCCTTGGGCTTGATCCGCAGGACCTTGCCGCGCAGGTCGTTCGTGTTCGCCGAGCTGCGCTGGGCGTCGAAGGCCGGGTTGCGGTCGGCGCGCTCGTCGATCGGGATGTAGCCGTCGGACTCGAACGGGTTCGAGTCGTCGCCGGTCGACAGGTAGAGCAGGCCCTTGGCGTCGAAGACGATGTCGCCGCCGACGTGGCAGCAGATGCCGCGGTCGACCGGGACCTCCATGATCTTCTGCTCGCTCGCGACGTCGAGGGTGTCGCCGGTGAGCTCGAAGCGGGAGAGCTGGATGATCCCCTCGAACGCCTCGAACTGCTCGGGCGTCCCGGTGAAGGGTGCGTCGCCCTCGTTCACCTGGGGCGTCGTCGGGTCGTCGACAGGCGTGTCGCCCGGGGGCGAGTAGTACAGGTAGACCCAGCTGTTCGTGGAGCCGAACCCGGGGTCGACCGCGATGCTCTGCAGCCCCTCCTCGTCGTGCTGGTACACGGGGATCGAGGCGACGCGGGTGTTGAGCCCGGTGTCGGGGTGGTTCATCCAGATGTCGCCGGCGCGCGTGGTGTGCAGCACGCGACCGTCCGGCAGCACGGCGAGGTCGATCGGCTCGCCGGGGGTGTCGTTGAGGGTGACCTTCTGGAACAGCTCGCTCGAGGGCGGCGGCGTCGCGGGGTCACCGGGGTGGGGGTGGCCGGGATGGGCCGCCGCAGGGGCGGCGGCCACCAGGCCGAGGACGAGGGCGCCGGCCCCGAGGGCTGCTCCCGCTGCGGTACGTGGTCTCGTCATCGTGCTCGACCTCCTGGCCGTGTCGTCGTCGACGTGCCCTGGGCAGAACGTACGGACGCTGACCAAAAGGGGTCAATAGAACGAGCCAACTTTTGTCTGACAAACGACAGAAGCCGTTCAGAGTGAACGCAACCGGGACGATCGTCCCGCTGGCGGGAACGCGAAACCCCCTCGAGCCCATACCTCGAGGGGGTTGTGACCTGTCTACGGCAGCCGCCGGCCCGGGCGCGGGAGGCGCGCCGCAGGGCGGTGGAGCGGAAGAGTTGGTGCGCCGGGCCGGGAGCGCCTCTCGGCGCGGGGCCGCTCGCAGCGGCTTCAGGTGGAGCCCGGGGCTACCGCAGCCCGACGCACGTCCAGGGTAACCGGCGCGCGGTCCCCGGTGTTCCCGGTCCGTCCGGTTCGTCCGGTCGGGCGGGCAGGTGGGTCGTCGGATCAGGGCGCCTGCAGCGTGCCCGCGCGCCAGGCGGTGGCGGCGTGCTCGAGCTGCTCGGCGGTGCGGACGAGGCGGCCGGCGCTCAGCGTGCCACCAGGCGCCTCGGCAGGGACGTGCTCGGCGTGCGCGCGTCCGACGGCCACGATCCGCGCGAAGGCGGCGGCGCGCTCGAGCGCGACCGCGAAGTCGCCGGCGAAGACCCCGCCGAGGACGGCGTCGACGAGCTGCTTGACCTGCTCCGGACCGGGCGGGTCGGCGACGCCGGCGACCACCTCGAGCACCGGGGCGGCGCGGCGGCCGTCGTGGTACTCGCGGGATGCGGCGGCCGGGTCGCGGTGCACCCAGTCGCGCAGGGCGTAGAGCCGCCACAGCGCCCCGGGGAGCGACTCGGCGGGGGAGTCGACCCACAGCTGGGCCAGCAGGTCGATGCCGTGCTCGTCGGTGAGCCGGACGAGCCGCTGCACGGTGGCGTCGTCACCGCGCTCGCGCGCGCCCAGCACGATCAGCCGGGCGGTGGCCTGGGCGGCCTCCTGGCGCTCGCGCGGGTCGGGCTCGGGGTCCTGCCGGGTGTCCATCGCCGCCGGACCCAGCAGGGTCGGACGGTGGTGGGGGCGGCCGCCGGACGACGTCACGCCCTCCATCCTGGCACCGACCAAGGTCAGGGTGCGGACGGACGTCGTCCGACGGGGCTCCATGATCGCCCTGGGCGCGGCGGGTGGTCCAGCGCGCCGGGCGGGGTCGGCGGGATCAGAACCGCACGACGGGCGGGGCCGGCCGCAGGTTCGCGCGGGGGCACGACGCCAGGTCGAGCCCACCGAGGGCGAGCGCCTCGTCGCACAGGCTCTCGACGGTCCAGCCGTGCTCGGCGCCCAGCTTGGTGATGGTGACGCGGTAGATGGTGATCTCGTAGCGCGACGGGGTGCCGTAGGCGACCTCGATCGAGCCGATCAGCTCGGCGCCGGTGGTGTTGGTCGAACCGTTCCAGGTGCGGTCCCAGCGGCTCCACAGGTTCGGCTTGGACTGCCACAGCCCGCCGTTGCGGACGTCGCGCATCGCGAGCTCCACCAGGATCGCCCGGGCGGCGTCCTCCGGGACGATGGCGGCGGGGCGGATCACCTCGGTGACCGTGCCCTCGCTGTAGGCCTCGGACATCAGCAGGTCAGCGTCGTCGAGCACCGTGGGTCCCTCGTTTCTGGTCGGTGACGAACCTCTCCCGTCCCATCGGCGCGCGGAGGGCCCGCCTTGAGCCGTGAGGGTGAACGGCCGTGCTCGGCGAACCGGTGCTGGCGGGTGCGGGACGCGTGGGGCATGATGGACGCGCGCGACGCGTGCGACCGCCGAGGCGGGAGTGACGGCGGGCACCTGGTGGCGAGGTCCGTGGGGAAGACGTACCTCGAGAACCAGGAGGCCGGTATGTCTGCTCCCCTCACCCGGGGCGTGCTGTTCGTGCACTCGGCGCCGCGCGCGCTGTGCCCGCACGTGGAGTGGGCCGCCGGCGGCGTCCTCGGCGTGCGCCTGTCCCTCGACTGGACCGCACAGCCCGTCGCCCCCGGCATGTTCCGCGGCGAGCTGTCGTGGCAGGCGCCGGCCGGCACCGGCGCGACGCTGGCCTCCGCGCTGCGCGGCTGGCACCACCTGCGCTACGAGGTGACCGAGGAGCCGAGCCGCGGCGTCGACGGCGGCCGCTGGAGCCACACGCCCGAGCTCGGCATCTTCCACGCCGTCACCGACGTGCACGGCAACGTCATGGTCCCCGAGGACCGCATCCGCGCCGCCGTCGAGGCGGGCGCGGGCGACCCGGTCATCCTGCGGCACGAGCTCGACCTCGCCCTCGGCCAGGCCTGGGACGACGAGCTGGAGCCGTTCCGGTACGCCGGCGAGGGCGCCCCGGTGCGCTGGCTGCACCGCGTCGGCTGAGGGCTACCGGACGACGCGGCCCGCCCGGTCGAGGGTGAGCTCGACGACGTCGCCGTAGGTGCGGCGCTGCGTGCCGTCGACCTCGTACCCGTCCTGCTCGGAGTACGACAGCAGCGGGAACACGTGCACGGGCGTCAGCGTCATCGTCGCCCCGGTGCGGGTGCGGGTCAGCTCGACCTCGAGGTGCCCGTAGTGCTTGCCGCCCTCGACCAGCACCGGTGCGCCGTCCTGCTCGACCCAGACCTCCGGCTCGTCGCGGTCGGCCGTCCACGCGCGGTACGGGTTGTACCCGAGGTACGGCGCGGTCAGGGACGCCTCGGTGCGGCGCTCGCCGCGCAGCCCGTCACCCGCCACCCCGACGTCGTAGTAGTGCACGCCCGTGCCGTCGCCGTCCTCGTCGACGAAGCTGCGCTCGAACAGCTCGCTGTGGCCCGAGAGCACCGCCGCGACGCCGTAGCGCTCCATCAGCGGGTGGTACTGGCGCATCGGCGTCCCGCCCTGGCCCGAGCTGTCCTCGTGGTACATCGGCAGCCCGTGCTCGCCGCTGCTGTACGCCGAGTGGTGCCACTGCACGACGACGACCCGCCCCGCGGCGCGGGCGTCGGCGAGCTGCTGCTCGGCCCAGACCCACTGCGCCCCACCGGGTGACAGGTCGACCAGGTCTGCGCCGCCGGCCGCCTCGTACTCGTCCGCGGTGAAGTTGTTCTGGGTGTCGGTGCCCGGGCCGCGGTACTCGGTGCCGGTCGCGGGGTCGTCGGCGTACCGCTCGGTGTCGTCGTCCGGCTCCCCGTTGTTCGCGTCGAGGGTCAGGACGGTGAGGGGCCCGTAGTCGATGCGGTAGTACGAGTCCGTGTGCTGCGGTGTGCCGTTCGGCGGGGCGTCGAAGTACGCGTGGTACTTCGCGCGCGACCGCACGACCGGTGAGCGGTCCTCCGGGGTGCCGTACCCGCCGTTCAGCGCGCCGAAGCTCTCCCAGTTGCCGAAGGCAGGCAGGACCGGGGTGTCCGTCAGCAGGTCGCCGCGCGGACCGGCGAGCCGGCTGAACCACTCGTCCCACCCGGGCTGGTACCCGCCGCCCTGCACGAGATCGCCCGGGAACACGAGGAAGTCGGGTTGCCGTCGCTCGATCACGGCGAGGTTCGCGGCGTAGCCCTCGTCCTCGGTGAGCGGGTACCGCAGCACCTGGCCGTCGAGCAGCGTCGTGGTGCCGAACGACTGCGCCCACGCGCCGCCGGCGTCGGTGCCGGGCCGCGGCAGGGCGGTGGTCGTGCCGGGCGCCCACTCGCGCCGGGTGACGCGGCCCCGCGGCTCGGTCTCGTGGTCGGACATCGCCACGAACCGCACGGTGCGCCAGCGGTCGGCCGACGGTGCGGTGGTCAGCGACGCCGACGCGCGCTCGCGGCCCTGGCGCACGGTGTAGCGGTAGCGGGTGTCGGGTCGCAGTCCCTCGAGCTGCACGACGTGCTTGACGTTGCCGTCCGGCAGGAGCCACGAGCCCTGCGGCAGGCCGGGGATCTCCTCGGCGCGCTCGGCCGCCGTGTAGGCGAGGCCGTCCTGCGGCTGCGGGTCGCTGCGGTAGGTCCGCTGACCACGCAGACCCGGACCGGTCAGCGTCAGCGTGCCCGACTCGTCGCGGTGGCTGAACCACGTCACCGTCATCGACGTGGACGACGGGTTCTGCAGGTACGGCAGCACGCGCAGCTCGCCCGCGGCAGGACGCGCCTGCGCCGGTGCGAGCAGCGACCCGGCCAGCAGCGCCGCGGCGCCGGCGGCGAGCACGTGGGGGAGCAGGCTGCGACGGGTCCGTGGCCTCATCGCCGGACGGTACCGCTTCGGGGGGTTCGCGCAGGAGGTCCGGTTGCGACCGGTTCAGCTCCCGGCGAGGGCGGACGGGTGCAGCAGCGGCGCGAAGCCGTTGCCGAGCGCCAGCACCGACGTGGGCGGCGTGAGCACGACGACGTCCCCGGCGGGACGGGCGGCCGGCGCGTGCCACCCGTCGGACCCGAAGGCGAGCGACCGGTCCCCGAGCAGCAGCCGTGCCGCGCCCTCGCGCACGACCACCGTGCCGTCGGGCAGGTCGCGGGCCGGTGCGGTCCAGGTGAGCCGGTCGCCGGCGCGGTCGAGCCCGCGTCCGCGCCGCAGCCGCTCGGACGCCAGCCGCGCGTCGAGGTCGCCCGCACCCAGCGGGTCCGGACGCCGCAGCGCCAGGCCCACCGCGGCCCGGTACTCGCGGTAGGGCTCGCGCCGGCACCGGGCGCACGGTCGGTGACCGGCGGCCAGCGCCACGGCGTCGTCGAGGAGGAACAGCGGCGTCCACCGGTGCGGCGCCGCCAGCGGGTGCCGGCGTCCGCGGTACTCCAGCGTGCAGGTGATCCACAGCCGGCCGTGGTGGTGCCGAACCACCTGCTGGTCGTCGTCGACGACGCAGCCGCGGTTGCCGGTGAGCAGCCCCCGCCCGGCGACGGCCCGCAGGTCGCCCCACGGGTCGACCCGGTTGCGCCGGGGCACCGCCCGCGCCCTCCGGTCAGACGCTGCGGAAGGCGACGGCCACGTTGTGCCCGCCGAAGCCGAACGAGTTGTTCAGCGCGACGCCGTGGCCGATCTCGCGCGGGCCGCCGGTGACGACGTCGAGCGAGATCGCGGGGTCGAGCTCGGTGACGTTCGTGGTCGCCGGTGCCTGGCCGTGGTGCAGCGCCAGGATCGACAGGATGCCCTCGACCGCGCCGGCGGCGCCGAGCAGGTGGCCCGTCATCGACTTGGTGGCCGACACCGCGACCGACCCGGTGTGCTCGCCGAGCACCGCGCCGATGGCGGCGGACTCGGCGATGTCACCGGCGGGGGTCGAGGTGGCGTGGGCGTTGACGTGCACGACCTCGGACACGTCGACGCCGCCGCTCGCCAGCGCCGCCCGCATCGCACGGGTGGCGCCGAGGCCCTCCGGGTCGGGGGCGGCGATGTGGTGGGCGTCGGAGGTGAGACCGGCCGACAGCAGCTCGGCGTACACCCGGGCGCCGCGCGCCTCGGCGTGCTCGGCCGACTCGAGCACCACCACGCCGGCGCCCTCGCCGAGGACGAATCCGTCGCGGCTGGTGTCGTAGGGCCGCGAGGCGGTCTCGGGCGAGTCGTTGCGGGTCGAGAGCGCGCGCATGGACGCGAAGCCGGCGATCGGCAGCGGGTGGATGGCCGCCTCGGTGCCGCCCGCCAGCACGACGTCGGCGCGGCCGGTGCGGATCATGTCGAGGGCGTAGGCCATCGCCTCGGCGCCGGAGGCGCACGCGGAGACGGGGGAGTGCGCGCCGGCGCGGGCGCCGAACTCGATCGCGACGGCGCCGGCGGCGCCGTTCGGCATGAGCATGGGGACGGTCATCGGGAGCACCCGGCGCGGGCCGGACTCCTTGAGCACGTCGTAGGCGTCGAGCAGCGTCCACACGCCGCCGATGCCGGTGGCGACGACGGCGCCGAGGCGCTCGCCCTCGACCTCGGGGGAGCCCGCGTCGGCCCAGGCCTCGCGGGCGGCGATCATCGCGTACTGGCCCGAGGGGTCGAGCTTCTTGGCCTCGTGGCGCGGCAGCACCTCCGACGGGGGCACCGCCAGCCGGCACGCGAAGTGCACGGGCAGGTCGTAGCGCTCGAGCCACTCGGGCGGGAGGGGACGGGCACCCGACTGCCCGGCCAGCGCGGCCTTCCAGGTGCTGTCGACGTCGCCGCCGAGGGGCGTCGTGGCGCCGAGTCCGGTGACGACGACGCGTCGGCCGCCGTTGGTCGAGGTCATGGAGGTCGCTCTCCCGCTTCAGGTCGGTGGGACGGGTGGGTCGGGGGGTGGCCGACCCGGCGGCCGGTGACGGGCGGTCGGCCCGTCACCGGCCGGTGGGGCTGGTCAGCCCTGGGCCTGCTGCACGTACGACACGACGTCGCGGACGGTGCTGAGGTTCTTGATGTCCTCGTCGGGGATCTTCACGCCGAACTTGTCCTCGGCCTGCACGACGATGGAGGTCATCGACAGCGAGTCGATGTCGAGGTCCTCGGTGAAGGACTTGTCCATCTCGACCGACTCGACGGGCAGGCCCGTCTCCTCGTTGACCAGCTCGGCGATGCCGGCGAGGATCTCCTGCTCGCTCTGCGCCATGGGTGACTCTCCTCGTGCTCGTGGGTTGCGTTCTCGGACACTGCGACCCGCCCGGGGGCGGGGGACTGGGCGGCTCGCTACGGGAGCCGGACGACCTGGGCGGCGTAGGCCAGCCCCGCGCCGAAGCCGATGAGCAGGGCCAGGCCGCCGGAGGGCGCCTCGCCCTCGGCGAGCATGCGGTGCATGGCGAGGGGGATCGACGCCGCCGAGGTGTTGCCGGTCTCGGCGATGTCGCGGGCGACCGGCACGTGCGCGGGCAGGGCCAGCTGCTTCACCATCGCGTCGATGATGCGCACGTTCGCCTGGTGCGGGATGAAGGCGTCGAGCTGCTCGGGCGCGATGCCGGCCGCCTCGATCGCCTTGCGCGCCACGGGCGCCATCTGCCAGACGGCCCAGCGGAAGACGCTCTGGCCGGCCATCCGCAGGGTCGGCCACTCGAGGTCGTCGTCCTCGCGCAGCCGGTCCCAGGGCTGGTTCTGGGTGATGACGTCCCACTGACCGCCGTCGCTGCCCCAGACCGTGGGGCCGATGCCCGGCTCGTCGGACGCGCTGATCACGACCGCGCCGGCGCCGTCGCCGAAGATGAAGGCGCTGCCGCGGTCGGTGGGGTCGGTGATGTCGGACAGCTTCTCGACGCCGATCACCAGCACGTGGCGGGCGGTACCGCTGCGCACCATGTCGTTGGCGAGCGAGACGCCGTGGCAGAAGCCGGCGCACGCGGCCGAGATGTCGAACGCCGCGGCGGGCGTGGCCTCGAGCCGGTGCGCCACGAGCGGTGCGGCGGCGGGCGTCTGCAGCAGGTGGGTCACCGTGGCGACGAGCACGACGTCGACGTCGGCGCCGGTCAGCCCGGCGGCTGCCAGGGCGTCGCGGGCCGCGGCCTCGGCCATGTCGACGACGGTCTCGTCCTTCGCGGCGAAGCGCCGGGTGACGATGCCGGAGCGCTCGCGGATCCACTCGTCCGAGGAGTCGATGCGCTCGCAGATCTCGGCGTTGGTGACGACGCGCTCGGGACGGTAGGCACCGACCCCGGTGATGCGCGCGTGCGACGCCGGCGCCGGTGCGACCAGGTCCACCATCACTGACCTCCCTCGGGGTCGAGCTGCAGCAAGGGCTGACCGGGCGAGACGGTCTCACCCTCCTCGACGAGCCACTCCACGACGGTGCCGCCCTCGCCGGCGGTCACCTCGTCGTCGTCCCCGGCGCCCGGGGTGTCGACGCGTGCCACGACGGTCTCGGGCGTGACCTCCTCGCCCGGGCCGGCCGCCTCGTCGATGTGCACGGTGCCGGGCGCGGACGCGACGACGACCCGCCAGGTGGTGTCCGGCTCGGCCGGCGCCGCGGCGTGCTCGGCGACCATGGCGCGCGCCTTCTCGAGGTCGTCCGGCGTCTTCACGGCGAGCGTCTGGACGCCGGGCATCGCGCGCTTGGCGAGGTTCGTCAGCGTGCCGGCCGGCGGGATCTCGATCAGCCCGGTGACGCCGAGCTCGACGAAGGTCTGCATGCACAGGTCCCAGCGCACCGGGTTGCTCACCTGGCTGACGAGCCGCGACAGCACCTCGGCACCCTCGCTGACGACCGTGCCGTCGGCGTTCGACAGCAGCACCGTGCGCGGGTCGCGGGTCGTGATCGCCCGCGCGTGCCGCTCGAGCAGGTCGACCGCCGGTGCCATGTGCGAGGTGTGGAACGCCCCGGCGACCTGCAGCGGGATGACCCGCGCCTTCGCCGGCGGGTCGGCCTTGAGCGCCTCGAGCTGCTCGAGCGTGCCGGCCGCGACCACCTGCCCGGCCCCGTTCACGTTGGCGGCGGTGAGCCCGTGCCGCTCGATGGTGGCGAGCACGTCGTCCGGGTCGCCGCCGACGCAGGCGCTCATCCCGGTGGGGGTGACGGCGGAGGCCTCGGCCATCGCGCGGCCGCGCTCGCGGACCAGGACCATCGCCTGCTCGGCGCTCAGGACGCCGCTGGCCGCGGCCGCGGTGAGCTCGCCCACGCTGTGCCCGGCCACGCCGCCCACCTGGGCGAACGCCTCGGACGGGTGCGGGAAGACCTCGAGCAGGCTGACCAGCCCGGCGGCCACGATGAGGGGCTGCGCCACCGCGGTGTCGCGGATCGTGTCGGCGTCCGACGTGGTGCCGTGGGCGACCAGGTCGACGCCCGCGACGGCGCTCAGCCAGGACAGCCGGTCGGCGAAGCCGGGCAGCTCGAGCCAGGGCGCGAGGAAGCCAGGGGTCTGCGAGCCCTGGCCGGGGCAGACGATGACCAGCACGTCCTCAGCCTCGCGCGTCCGGGCGGTCGCCGCCGATCACGAACCGCACAAGGTTGGGCGGCGGATGTGGAGGATTCCTACAAACGGGCAGGTCGTCATGGCGCGGGCCGGGTGGCCAGCAGCCCGACCGCCTGCGCGGTCTGCAGCACGAAGGCGTCCCGGGGCCGGGTGGCGTCCCAGCCGGTGAGCTCGGCGACCCGCCGGAGCCGGTACCGGACGGTGTTGGGGTGCACGAACAGGGTGCGCGCGGTGGCCTCGAGCGAGCGTCCCTGCTCGAGGTAGGTGGTGACCGTCTCGGCGAACGCCTCGCCCGCCGCGACCAGCGGCGCGTGCACCCGGTCGACCAGCGCACGCCGGGCGGTGACGTCGCCGGACAGCACCCGCTCGGGCAGCAGGTCGTCGGCGTGCACCGGGCGCGGCGCCGACGGCCAGGCGCGGGCGGCGACCAGGCCCGCCAGGGCGATCCGCGCCGACCGGCCGGCACCGTCGAGGTCGGTGGCGGTCGGGCCGACGACGACCGGGCCGGGACCGAAGCGGGGCGCGATGTTCTCGGCCGCGGCGGCGGGGTCGCCGGCGGTGCCGAGCAGCACGACGAGGCGGCCTCCCTGCACGCCGACGAGCGCGTCGTCGGCGGCCTTGCGGGCCGCGCGCCGCAGGTCGTCGACGAGGTCGGTGCCGCTGTCGCCGGCCGTCCCGGCCACCACGGTGACCGCCGCGTGCCGGTTCCAGCCGAGCGCGGCGACCCGCGAGTGCAGGGCGTCGTCGGTCTCCCCGCGCAGCAGCGCGTCGACGACGAGCGCCTCGAGCCGGGCGTCCCACGCGCCGCGGGTCTCGGCGGCGCGGGCGTAGACCTCGGCCGCGGCGAAGGCCACCTCGCGCGAGTAGCGCAGCACCGCCTCGCGGACGGCCGCCGCCTGCGCCGGGTCGGCGGGGTCGTCGGTGAGCTCCTCGACGTGGTCCTCGACCACCTGGACGACGGTGCGCACCAGCTCGAGCGTGCGGCTCAGGCTGATCGAGCGGGTGAGCTCGCGCGGGGCCGTGCCGAACACGTCCGCGGTGATCGTCAGCGGCTCGCCGGGACGCTCGAACCAGGTCGTGAACGCGCTGATGCCCGCCTGCGCCACCAGGCCCACCCACGACCGGTCCTGCGCGTCGAGGGCGCGGTACCAGGGCAGCGACTCGTCGAGCCGCTGCAGCGCGGCCGTCGCCAGCCCCGCGGTGCCGCGCTGGCGCGCGGGCTGCCTGGTCGCCACGCGCCGATCCTAGGGCCGGACGTTGTGCCGTCCCCACAAACGGCGCGTGGCGGTCCGGCGCGTCTCCGCGAGGCGAACGCCTGCTTCACGGGGCGCGCACGCCACGTGAAGTAGGCGATCACCAACTGGACGTGGTGAACGAACAGGTGAGCGAACAGCGGGTCAGGCGTCGCCGCCCGCGTTGCCGGAGGTGCCGGCGGTGACGTCGTCGAGCCGGTAGAGCTCGTACGCCTTCGCCGGGGCGTCGGCGGGCACCTGGCCGCGGGCGGCCAGCATCCGCAGCGCCTGGTAGGCGACCGAGGGGCCGTCGATCTTGAAGTGCCGCCGCACCGCCGGGCGGGTGTCGGACAGGCCGAACCCGTCGGCGCCGAGCGAGACGTACTCGTTCGGCACGTACTGCCGCACCTGGTCCGGCACCGCGCGCATGTAGTCGCTCACCGCCACGACCGGGCCCTCGCGGCCCTGCAGCCGCTGGGCCAGGAACGGCACCGGCGCCTGCTCGCCCGGGTGGTCGAACGCCCACTCGTCGCACGCGAGGCCGTCGCGCCGCAGCTCGTTCCACGACGTCACCGACCAGACGTCGGCGGCGACGCCGAAGTCCTTGGCGAGCAGCTCCTGCGCCTCGAGCGCCCACGGCACCGCGACGCCGGACGCCATCAGCTGGGGGCGCTGCGACGCGTCCTGGCCCTGGCCGTCCGCGGCCTCCTTCAGCAGGTAGGCGCCCTTGAGCAGGCCCTCGACGTCGAGGTCGTCCGGCTCGGCCGGCTGCACCATCGGCTCGTTGTAGACGGTGAGGTAGTAGATGACGTCGCGCGACCGGTCGTCGTCGGTGCCCGCGCCGTACATGCGCTCGAGGCCGTCGCGCAGGACGTGCCCGATCTCGTAGCCGAACGCGGGGTCGTAGGTGACGACCGCCGGGTTGGTCGAGGCCAGCAGCGGGGAGTGGCCGTCGGCGTGCTGCAGCCCCTCACCCGTCAGCGTCGTGCGACCGGCCGTCGCGCCGATCAGGAAGCCGCGCGTCATCTGGTCGGCGGCCGCCCAGATCGAGTCGCCGGTGCGCTGGAACCCGAACATCGAGTAGAAGACGTAGATCGGGATCATGTGCTCGCCGTGCGTCGCGTACGACGAGCCGGCCGCGGTGAAGGCGCCGAGCGAGCCGGCCTCGTTGATGCCGACGTGCAGGATCTGGCCCTCGATCGACTCCTTGTAGGCGAGCATCAGCTCGCGGTCGACCGAGGTGTAGTTCTGCCCGTGCGGGTTGTAGATCTTGATCGTCGGGAAGAACGAGTCCATGCCGAAGGTGCGGGCCTCGTCCGGGATGATCGGCACGATCCGCTTGCCGAACTCCTTGTCGCGCATCAGGTCCTTGAGGATCCGGACGAACGCCATCGTGGTCGCGACCTGCTGCTTGCCGGACCCCTTCTTCGCCTGCTTCCACGAGTCGTCGCCGGGGACGACGAGCGGCGCCGCCTTGGTGCGGCGCTGCGGCACCGAGCCGCCGAGCGCGCGACGACGCTCGAGCAGGTACTCGGTCTCCTCGCTGTCGGCGCCCGGGTGGTAGTACGGCGGCAGGTACGGGTTCGACTCGAGCTGCTCGTCGCTGATCGGGATGCGCAGGCCGTCGCGGAACGTCTTCAGGTCGTCGAGCGTCAGCTTCTTCATCTGGTGGGTCGCGTTGCGGCCCGCGAAGTTCGCGCCGAGGCCGTAGCCCTTGATCGTCTTCGCCAGGATCACCGTCGGCTGACCGGTGTGCGAGGTCGCGGCGTCGTACGCGGCGTAGACCTTGCGGTAGTCGTGGCCGCCGCGCTTGAGCGACCAGATCTGGTCGTCGGTCATCTGCTCGACCATCCGGCGGGTGCGCGGGTCGCGGCCGAAGAAGTGCTCGCGGATGAACGCGCCGTTCTCGGCCCGGTACGTCTGGTAGTCGCCGTCCGGGGTCGAGTTCATCAGGTGCACGAGGGCGCCGTCGTTGTCCTTGGCCAGCAGCGGGTCCCACTCGCGGCCCCACACCACCTTGACGACGTTCCAGCCGGCACCGCGGAAGAACGCCTCGAGCTCCTGGATGATCTTGCCGTTGCCGCGCACCGGGCCGTCGAGCCGCTGCAGGTTGCAGTTCACGACGAAGGTGAGGTTGTCGAGCTCCTCGTTCGCAGCCACCTGCAGCAGGCCACGGCTCTCCGGCTCGTCCATCTCGCCGTCGCCGAGGAAGGCCCAGACCCGCTGCTGCGAGGTGTCCTTGATCCCGCGGTTGTGCAGGTACTTGTTGAACTGCGCCTGGTAGATCGCGTTCAGCGGGCCGAGGCCCATCGACACGGTCGGGAACTGCCAGAAGTCCGGCATGAGGCGCGGGTGCGGGTACGACGGCATGCCGCCGGCCGGGTGCGAGAGCTCCTGGCGGAAGCCGTCGAGCTGCTGCTCCGACATCCGGCCCTCGAGGTAGGCCCGCGCGTACACGCCGGGGGAGGCGTGGCCCTGGAAGTAGATCTGGTCGCCGCCGCCCTCGTGGTCGGGGCCGCGGAAGAAGTGGTTGAAGCCCACCTCGTACAGCGTCGACGACGAGGCGTACGAGGAGATGTGGCCGCCGACCGCGATGCCGGGACGCTGGGCGCGGTGCACGATCATCGCCGAGTTCCAGCGCAGGTAGGCGCGGAACCGGCGCTCGACGTCCTCGTCGCCGGGGAACCACGGCTCGCGCTCCGGCGGGATCGTGTTCACGTAGTCGGTGGCCGTCAGAGACGGCACGCCGACGCCGAGCTGGCGGGAGCGCTGCAGCATCTGCAGCATCAGGTACCGGGCCCGCCGCCGTCCCGCGGTCTCGGCCACGGCGTCGAGCGACTCGAGCCACTCGGCGGTCTCGTCCGGGTCGATGTCCGGCAGGTTGGTCGGGAGCCCGTTGAGGATGGGACCAGCCTCGTCACGTCCAGCCACGGGAGCGCTCCTCGTCGTCGTCGGGCCGGACGGTCGGCCCGGCAGGGCTCCATCCTGTCCTCTCGGGCGCCGACCGTCACACCGGGCCCGGCTACCGGTCGGTAGCCTGCCCGCCCACCCGCTGCGGGTGGGTGTAGACGTTCAGCGTGGGCGGCCGCACGAACCCGGCCAGCGTGATGCCGGCGTCCTGGGCCGTCTGCACCGCGAGCGACGACGGCGCCGACACCGCGGCGATCACGGGAACGCCTGCCGCCCATGCCTTCTGCACCAGCTCGAAGGACACCCGCCCGCTCAGCACGAGCACCGTGCCGGGCAGCGGCAGACCGCGCTCGCGCGCCGCCCACCCCAGCACCTTGTCGGTCGCGTTGTGCCGCCCGACGTCCTCGCGCACGACCAGCGCCTCGCCGGCGGCGGTGAACAGGCCCGCCGCGTGCAGCCCGCCCGTGCGCGTGAACACCGCCTGCTCCTCGCGCAGGCGGTTCGGCAGCGAGGCGAGCACCTCGACCTCGACGCGGGTGGCGTCGCCGGTCAGGTCGCGACCGACGCGCTCGCGGACGGCGTCGACGGTCGCCGTCCCGCACACCCCGCAGGAGGAGGAGACGCCGAAGGTGCGGCGCCCGGCGACGTCCGGCACGGGGACGCCGGCGCGCAGGGTGAGGTCGAGGACGTTGAAGGTGGGGGAGCCGGTCTCGTCGGTGTCGGTGCAGTGCATCGCGCCCGCGACGTCGTCGGCGGCGGCGAGCAGGCCCTCGGCCAGCAGCCACCCCAGGGCGAGCTCGACGTCGTGGCCCGGCGTGCGCATGGTCGTGACCAGCGGGGTGCCGCCGACCCGCAGCTCGAGCGGTTCCTCGACCGCCAGCGCGTCCGGGCGGCGCGTGCTCGCGCCGCGCCCCAGGTCGAAGCGCGTCACCGGCACCCGCGTGCTCACCCGACCCACGCCCCGATCGTAGGCAGACGCGTGGTGGACCGCCCGTGGGTGGTCTACGGTCGTGCCTACCCGGCGCACGGCCGGGTCACGACGTGAAGGAGAGCGCGACGGTGAGCAGCACCGCGGACGCCGCGGGCGAGCAGGACCTCGCGGCCCGGTTGGGCTTCGAGCGCGAGCAGGTCGTCCAGGAGTACGGCTACGACGACGACGTCGACCACGACCTGCGCGAGTCGATCGAGGACCTCACCGGCAACGAGCTGGTCGACGAGGACGCCCAGGAGGTCGTCGACGGCGTCATCCTCTGGTGGCGCGAGGGCGACGGCGACCTCACCGACGCGCTCGTCGACGCGCCCGGCGCGCTCGCCGAGGGCGGCCCGATCTGGCTGCTGACGCCGAAGAGCGGGCGCGAGGGCCACGTCCCCCCGTCCGACGTCGAGGAGGCCGCCCCCACCGCCGGACTGCACGTCACCCGCTCGATCCCCGTCGGTCCCGACTGGACCGCCACCCGGCTCGTCTCGCCGAAGGGCAGCAGGCGATCCTGACGCGGTGACCACCCCCGCGACCGACGTCCTCACGACCGGCAGCCCGGCGCCCGACCTGACGCTGCCCGACCAGGACGGCCAGCCCTTCACCCTGTCCGACCTGCGGGGCGAGTCCGCCGTGCTGCTCGTCTTCTACCCGTTCGCGTTCTCCGGCACGTGCACGGCCGAGCTGTGCACGCTGCGCGACGAGATCGGCGGGTTCCGCGCCGCCGGCGTGCAGGTGGTCGGCGTCTCGTGCGACCCCCGGTACGCCCAGCGGGCCTGGGCCGAGCAGGAGGGCTTCGACTTCCCGCTGCTGTCCGACTTCTGGCCGCACGGCGCGGCCGCCCGCACCTACGGCGTCCTCGACGAGCGCCTCGGCTTCGCGCTGCGGGGCAGCTTCCTGCTCGACCGCGACGGCGTCCTGCGCTGGTCGGTGGTGAACGGCCCCGGTGAGGCGCGTCCGCTCGAGGCCTACCGGGCGGCGGTCGCTGCGCTCTGAGACCCACCCAGCCGCCCGTGGGGCGTCCGGGCGTCACCCGAGCGGGTGACGCGGTCGCAGCGGGTTCCCGCGAGGGGTGTCGTTGCGGTTTCATGTATCTCAGCCGTGGCCGTCGGTGACCCGAGACTCCGGCGGCCACGGCCCCCACCCGGGCGCCCGCCGCGGGCGCGGTGTGGGACGCTGCGCGCCGGGGCCTGTAGCTCAGTTGGTAGAGCACCGCGTTTACACCGCGGGTGTCGTCGGTTCGAGCCCGGCCGGGCCCACGTAGGCTCCCCGCCGTGAGCGACGCACCCCCCACGCTGCGCGAGGTGCTCGACGTCCTCGACGCCGCCTACCCGCCCGCCACCGCGCAGGGCTGGGACGCCGTGGGCCTGGTGTGCGGCGACCCCGCCGCCCCCGTCCGCCGCGTGCTGCTGGCCGTCGACCCGGTCGCGGCCGTGGTCGAGGAGGCCGTCGCCGACCGGGCCGACCTGCTCGTCGTGCACCACCCGCTGCTGCTGCGCGGGGTGCACTCGGTGGCCGCCGACACCCCGAAGGGCCGCGTCGTGCACCGGCTGCTGACGGCCGGTGTGGCGCTGCACGTGGCCCACACCAACGCCGACGCGGCGGTCGGTGGCGTCAACGAGGCGCTGGCCGACCTGCTCGGCCTGCGCGACCTGCGCCCGCTCGAGCCGGCGCCCGCCCCGGACGACCTGCTGCTCGTGACCTACGCGCCGACCGACGCGGTCGAGCGGGTCGTCGACGCCGCGGCGGCCGCCGGTGCCGGCCGGATCGGCGGGTACGACCGGTGCGCGTTCGCGTCCACCGGCACCGGCACGTTCGAGGCGGGCGAGGGCACCTCGCCCGCGATCGGCGCCGCCGGGCGGCGCGGGTCGGTCGAGGAGGTGCGGGTGGAGATGGTGGTGCCGGCAGGCGCGGTCGCCGCCGTGCGCGCCGCGGTCGTCGCCGCCCACCCCTACGAGGAGGTGCCCGTGCACCTCGTGCCCGTCGCCGGCACCACCCCGTCGACCGGCATCGGACGGGTGGGGACGCTCCCCGAGCCCACCACCCTCGAGGACTTCGCGCGGCTCGTCGCCGACCGGCTGCCCGCGACCGCGCAGGGCGTGCGCGTGAGCGGCGACCCCGCCGCGCAGGTCAGGACGGTCGCGCTGTGCGGCGGCAGCGGCGACAGCCTGTTCGGCGCCGTCCGGGCGAGCGGTGCCGACGTCTACCTGACCGCCGACCTGCGCCACCACCCGGCGAGCGAGGCGCGCGAGCACCGCCCGGACGGCCGGCCCCTGCTGGTCGACGTCGCGCACTGGGCGAGCGAGTGGCCCTGGCTCGACCGCTGCGCCGCCCTGCTGCGCGAGCGGCTGCCCGGGCTGGACGTGCGGGTCAGCACGACCCCGACCGACCCGTGGACGTTCGTCGTCCCCGGCTCGACCGCGACCGGTACCGGTGCGAGAGGATCGACGACGTGACCACCGCCAACGCCCTCGACCAGGTGCGGCTGCTCGACGTGCAGGCGCTCGACACCCGGCTGCGGCAGCTGGCGCACCGCCGCCGCACCCTGCCCGAGACGGCCCGGCTCGCCGAGCTCGACGCCGAGCGCGCGGCGCTGCGCGACCGGCTCGTCCAGGCGCGCACCGTCGTCGGCGACGTCGAGCGCGAGCTGCGCAAGGCCGAGGCCGACGTCGAGCAGGTGAGCAACCGCGCCGCCCGCGACCGCGCCCGGCTCGAGGCGGGCACCGGCTCGGCCAAGGACCTGCAGGGCCTGCAGCACGAGCTGGAGTCGCTCGGCCGGCGCCAGTCCGAGCTCGAGGACGTCGAGCTCGAGGTGATGGAGCGGCTCGAGCGGGCCCAGGGCGAGGTCGCCGGGCTCGAGCGGGCGCTCGCGACCGCCGAGGAGCAGACCACCGAGGTCACCGCGTCCCAGGCGTCCGCGTTCGGCGAGATCGACACCGAGGCGGGGCAGGTGACCGCGCAGCGCGACGAGGTCGCCGCCGGTCTCGACCCCGCGCTGGTGACGCTGTACGACAAGGTGCGCGAGCAGACGGGGGTGGGTGCGGCGATGCTGCGCGGCAAGCGGTGCGAGGGGTGCCGGATGGAGCTGACGCCGGTCGAGCTGGCCCGCATCGCCAAGCTGCCGCCCGACGAGGTGGTGCGGTGCGAGGAGTGCCGCACGATCCTGGTCCGCACGACGGAGTCGGGCCTGTGAGCGCGCACGGGTACGCGGGCGACCTGACGCCGCAGGAGGCCTGGGAGCTGCTGCAGCGCGACCCCGACGCGCTGCTCGTCGACTGCCGCACCACGGCGGAGTGGGCCTACGTCGGCGTCCCCGAGACCGACGAGCTCGACCGCGAGGTCGTGCTGGTCGAGTGGCAGCAGTACGCCACCGGCCAGGTCAACGAGCGCTTCGTCGACGAGCTGCGGGAAGCGCTGGGCGACAAGCCCGACCGTCCGCTCGTGTTCCTCTGCCGCTCCGGCGTGCGGTCGGTGGCGGCGGCCCGGGCGGCGACCGACGCCGGGCTCGGCCCGTCGTACAACGTGCTGGACGGCTTCGAGGGCGGCGTGAGCGCCGGCCGCCGCGGCGGCGCCGGCTGGCGGGCCGAGGGCCTGCCCTGGCGCCAGGGCTGAGCGCGTGACCCGTCCGGCTCCCGACCCGTCCGGCTGGCGTCCCGACACCGTCGCGGTGCGTGGCGGGCTCGAGCGCACCGGCTACGACGAGACGGCCGAGGCGCTGTTCCTCACCTCCGGCTACGTCTACCCGGACGCCCGCACCGCCGAGGCCGCGTTCACCGGCGACGTCGAGCACTTCATGTACTCGCGCTACGGCAACCCGACCGTGGCCCAGTTCGAGCGCCGCCTCGCCCTGCTCGAGGGGGCCGAGGACTGCTTCGGCACCGCCACCGGCATGGCCGCGGTGTTCACCTCGCTGGCGGCGCTGCTCGGGCAGGGTGACCACGTCGTCGCCGCCCGCAGCCTGTTCGGCTCGTGCTTCGCGATCCTCGACGACATCCTGCCGCGCTGGGGGGTGCGCACGACGTTCGTCGACGGCACCGACCTCGACCAGTGGCGCGACGCCCTCGCCCAGGGGGCGCAGGCCGTCTTCTTCGAGTCGCCGTCGAACCCGATGCAGGAGGTCGTCGACGTCCGGGCCGTCTGCGACCTCGCCCACGAGGCGGGCGCGACGGTCGTCGTCGACAACGTGTTCGCGACGCCGCTGCTGCAGAAGCCGCTCGAGCTCGGCGCCGACGTCGTCGTCTACTCGACCACCAAGCACGTCGACGGGCAGGGACGCACGCTCGGCGGCGCGATCCTGGGCAGCGAGGAGTACGTGCGCGGCCCCGTGCAGGAGCTGATGCGCCACACCGGCCCGTCGATGAGCCCGTTCACGGCGTGGGTCGCGCTCAAGGGCCTCGACACGCTGTCGCTGCGGGTGCACCGCATGCAGGAGTCGGCGCTGCGCCTGGCCGGCTGGCTCGAGCAGCGCCCCGAGGTGTCGTGGGTGCGGTACCCCTGGCTCCCCAGCCACCCCCAGCACGACCTCGCCCGCGCCCAGATGACCGGCGGCGGCACGGTCGTCACCTTCGAGCTCGCCGACACCGGCCGGACGGGGCGCGAGGCCGCGTTCGCCGTCCTGGACGCCATGTCCCTCATCGACATCTCGAACAACCTCGGCGACTCCAAGTCGCTCGTCACCCACCCGGCCACCACCACGCACCGGCGGATGGGCCCCGAGGGTCGTGCCCGCGTCGGCATCACCGACTCCGTCGTGCGCATCTCGGTGGGGCTGGAGGACGCGGCCGACCTCGTCGACGACGTCCGGCGCGGCCTGGAGGCGCTGGGCTAGGTTCGCGCCATGGCGACGTCGAAGGGGTCACCCGCGGTCGAGCTCGAGGTCGCCGGCCGCACCGTGCGGATCAGCAACCCCGACCGCGTCTACCTCGAGACGGGGCAGACCAAGCTCGACATCGCGCGGTACTACGTGTCGGTCGGCGACGGCATCGTGAACGCGCTGCGGGAGCGGCCGTGCATGCTGCACCGCTTCCCCGACGGCCTCGGCAGCAAGAAGGTGCACCAGAAGCGGGTGCCGCACGGCGCACCGCCCTGGCTCGAGACCGTGCGGCTCACCTTCCCCCGGTGGAACCGGACGGCTGACGAGCTGTGCGTCACCGACCTGGCCCACGTGGTGTGGGCCGTGCAGATGTCGACGCTGGAGTTCCACCCCTGGAACAGCCGCCGCGCAGACACCGAGAAGCCCGACGAGTGGCGCATCGACCTCGACCCCATGCCCGACTGCCCGTGGTCGCGGGTGCAGCAGGTCGCCCACGTCGCGCACGAGGTGCTCGACGAGCTCGGCGCCGTCGGCTTCCCGAAGACCTCCGGCGGGCGCGGCCTGCACGTCTACGTGCGGATCCGGCCCGACCACGGGTTCGGCGACGTGCGCCGCGCGGCGCTTGCCTTCGCCCGCGAGGTCGAGCGGCGCGCACCGGACGACGTGACGACGACGTGGTGGCGCAAGGACCGCGACCCGGCCGCGCTGTTCGTCGACTACAACCAGAACGCCCGCGACCACACCATCGCCAGCGCGTACTCGGTGCGCGCGAACGCGGAGGGGACGGTCTCCGCTCCGATCCGCTGGGACGAGGTCGACGACGCGACCGCCTCCGACTTCACGGTCGCGACGATGCCCGGCCGGTACGCCGAGCTCGGCGACCTGCACGCGGGCATCGACGACGAGGTGTTCGACATCGCGCCGCTGCTGGAGTGGGCGGACCGCGACGAGCGGGAGGGCGCCGAGCCGGTGCCCGAGCCGGAGGAGTCCTAGGAGCGGATCCCTAGGAGACCAGCGCGAGCGCGAGCACGGCCGGCGGCAGCACCAGCGCACCCAGCAGCGTCCCCTGCACCAGCAGCGGTCCCCAGCGCACCTCGACGCCGTCGGCGCGGCACCGGTCGGCCCACAGCAGGGTCGCCAGCGAGGCCCACGGCGTCGCCAGGGGGGCGGCGCCGACCCCGACCAGCAGGGCCATCAGCGCCACCGGACCGTCGGCGCCGGGCTCGAGCGCGAGGTAGGCGGGCAGGTTGTTCAGCAGGTCCGACCCCGCGGCGCCGACCGCGGCGACCCGCAGCAGGTCGAGGTAGCCCCCGCCGTCCCCGAGCAGGGCCGTGGCGACCGCGTCGAGCCCGCGCTCGTGCGCGGCCTCGACCGCGACGAACAGGCCGAGGACGGTGAGCAGCACCCGCCAGGGCACCTCGACGTTGCGCAGCACCGCGGGTCGCCGCCAGGCCGTCAGGGCGGCCAGCGCCACCACCGCCACCAGGGCCGGCACCCAGACCTCCACGCCGCTGACGAAAGCGGGGACGAGCGCGGCGCACACCAGCGCCGTGCCGCCGGTCCAGACCCGGTCGGTCACCTCGTGCGGGGGCGGGACCTCGTACCGCGTGCCGAGGTCGCGCCGGTGCAGCACCGCCGCGACGACGAGCGTCACGGCGACCGCCACCAGCGCCGGCGCCCACGACAGCGCCACGTACCCGCGCACGCCGCCGCCGATGCGGTCGGCGGCCAGCAGGTTGGTCAGGTTCGACACCGGCAGCAGCAGCGACCCGGTGGCGCACAGCCACAGCGTGGTCACCGCCAGCAGCCGCACCGGGGCACCCGTGCGCCGGGCCGTGACGAGCACGACCGGGGTCACGAGCACGGCGGTGGTGTCGAGCGAGAGCACGGTCGTGCAGGCCCACGCCACCAGCGCCAGGAGCAGCCACAGCCGCCACGTGCGCCCACCGCCCGCGATCGCGGCCCAGCGCGCGAGGACGTCGAACACCCCTGCCGCCGAGGCGATCTCGGCCACGACGGTGAGCAGGGCGACGAAGACCAGGATGGGCGCGACCCGTCCGAGCAGGCCGGTGGCACCGGCCGGCGACAGGGCACCGGTGAGCAGGCAGCCGGCGGCGACCAGGACGGACACCGCCCACAGGGGCACCCGCGGCACGGTCAGCCGCGCACCACGACGTCGAGCACGCGGCTGCCGTCGCGGGCGGGGGTCGAGAGCTCGACGTCGAACGCCTCGCCGACGGCCGCCGCCAGCCCCTGCGCCGACCGGGGGTCGCGACCCGGCCGCGAGACCAGGTGCCGCGCGACCAGGCCGCGGGTGTGCTTGGCCATGTGCGAGACGACCGAGCGCTGCCCGCCGACGTCGCGCAGCACCCGCACCGACACCCGCCGCTCCGCGACCTCGCCCACCGGCTTCCACATGCCGCGGTAGGTGTCGGAGCGGCAGTCGACGACCACGCCGTCACCGGCGAGGGACGGCAGCTCGCGGGCCAGGTGCCCGCGCCAGAACGCGGCGAGCTCGACCGGGTCGCCGCCCGGGCCGAGCGGCAGCCGCGCGCACGCGTGCACCCGGTACGGCGGCACCCGGTCGTCGAGGTGCAGCGCGCCGTGCACGGCCGACACCACGAGCAGCCGGGTGCGCGCGCGGCGCTTGGCGCCGGCGTCGAGCGAGGCGTGGTCGAGCGCGTCGTAGAGCACGCCGGTGTAGAGCCCGGAGACCGGCAGCGCCGGCTCGGTGCGCCAGCGGGTGTTGCGCTCGACCTCCGCGCCCAGCGTGCGGGGCACCTCGAGCACGGCCATCGCGTCCGGGGAGGCGCTCGCGGCCGCGACGACCTCCAGGACGCGCTCGCGGTCGGGCGTCAGCGACGGCAGGCTCAGCGACGCGAGGTCGACCGGGCGCCCGCGTCCCCGGCTCGCCTTGGTCTCCGACGGGGGGAGCAGCACCAGCACGCGCACAGCGTCCCACGCGCCCGCGGGCCGCCCCGCGCAGCCGCCGCTACGTTGGCGCGATGGCCCACGCGTCGACGTCCGTCCCGTCCGGCCTCGAGGGGGCGCTCGACGCGCTGCTCGTCGAGCTCGAGGTGCCGGGCGAGTTCCCGCCCGAGGTGCTCGCCGACGCCGAGCGGGCGGCGGCCGACCCCGAGCTGCCGCCGGACGACCTCACCGAGGTGCCGTTCGTGACCATCGACCCGCCGTCGGCCCTGGACCTGGACCAGGCGATGCACCTGGAGCGGCGCGGCACCGGGTGGCGGGTGCGGTACGCCATCGCCGACGTCCCCGCGTTCGTGCGGCCCGGCTCGCCGACCGACGCCGAGACCCGCCGCCGCGGGCAGACGCTGTACGCCCCGCACCGGCGGGTGCCGCTGCACCCGCCGGTGCTGGGCGAGGACGCCGCGAGCCTGCTGCCCGACCAGGCCAGGCCGGCCTTCGTCTGGGACCTCGACCTCGGGCCGGACGGCACGCTGGTCGGCACCGCGCTGCGCCGCGCGATGGTCCGCTCGCGCGGCCGCTACGACTACGAGGCGGTCCAGGCGGCGCACGACGCCGGCGAGGTGCCCGAGCCGTTCGCGCTGCTGCCGGAGGTGGGGGAGGTGCTGCAGGCGGCCGAGCGGGCGCGCGGCGGCACCGCCCTCGGCATCCCCGACCAGGAGGTCGAGGAGGTCGGCGACGACGAGGGCGGCGGCTACCGCCTGCGCTACCGGCCGCGGTCGGTGGTGGAGGACTGGAACGCGCAGATCTCGCTGCTCACCGGGATGGCCGCGGCTGCGGTGATGGTGCAGGGGAAGGTGGGTGTGCTGCGGACGATGCCCGCGCCCGACGACCGCACGGTGGCCCGGTTCCGCCGGCAGGCGCGGGCGCTCGGCGTCGACGCGCCGACGGACCAGCCGCTCGGCGAGCTGCTGCGCTCGCTCGACCCGGCGACGCCGGCGCACCTCGCCGTGCTGCACGAGTCGACGGTGCTGTTCCGCGGCGCCGCGTACACCGCCTTCGACGGCGAGGTGCCGCAGGGGCTGGTGCAGGCGGCCGTCGCGGCGCCCTACGCGCACGTCACGGCGCCGCTGCGCAGGCTGGTCGACCGGTTCGGCCTGGTCACCTGCGAGCACCTGCTGCGCGGAGCGGAGGTGCCGGCCTGGGTGCGCGAGGCGCTGCCGACCCTGCCCGAGGCGATGCAGACCTCCGACCGGCTCGCGGGCTCGCTGGAGCGGGCCGTCATCGACCTGGTCGAGGCGGCCACCCTGCAGGGCAGGGTCGGGCAGGAGTTCGCGGCCGTGGTGGTCGACGCCCCGGAGGGCGAGGAGGGGGAGCGCGCGAGCGCCCTGGTGCAGCTGGCCGACCCGGCGGTGCTCGCCCGGTGCTCGGGCGACCTCGAGCCGGGCACGCAGGTGCGGGTCCGGCTGGTCGAGGCCGACGTCGAGCGCCGCGTGGTGCGGTTCGAACCCGCCTGACGCGTACGCTGGACCTGCGGACGAGTCGACCGGGCGGCCGCGTCGGGACGGAAGACCGTCCCGCCGAGGAACGTCCGGGCTCCGCAGGGCAGGGTGGTGGGTAACGCCCACCCGGGGTGACCCGCGGGACAGTGCCACAGAGAACAGACCGCCGGTGCACCACCGCCCCCTCGGGGGCGGCAGGCGCCGGTAAGGGTGAAACGGTGGTGCAAGAGACCACCAGCGCCCCCGGTGACGGGGGTGGCTCGGCAAACCCCACCCGGAGCAAGGTCGAGCAGCAGGCGTTCGAGGGCGGCCCGCCCGAGCCTGCGGGTAGACCGCTGGAGGCGTGCGGCGACGCACGTCGTAGAGGGATGGCCGCCACCCGTCCGGAGTGATCCGGGCGGGTACAGGACCCGGCGTACAGGTCGACTCGTCCGCCCCTCCGGGGGTCGCGCCACGCCGGGGATTCGTCGGATCAGGGAAGCCTGACCTAACCTCGGCTCGTGCCGTCCGTCACCGCCAAGAAGAAGTGCTGCAAGGACAAGCCGCGCTGCAAGAAGTGCCCGCTGGTCCTCAAGCGCCTCGCCGACGCCGGCTTCGCCGAGCGCAAGGGTGACCGCTCCGACGGCCGCGAGTTCAAGGTCGCCGCGAAGGTGCCGAAGAAGGTCCTGAAGGCAGCTCGCGCCCGCTGACGCTGCGCGTCGGCGATACATGGACGAACCGGACGTCGGTTGGCCCGTCCGGGTGAATGCTCCCCGGATCGCTCAAGTCCGGGGCCCCTGCTGCCGACACCACACGCGTACGGAACCCGCGGGATGCGGGTGCACGTCCGACCCGGCCTGCACCGGGTCGTCCGGTTCGATCAGAGGGGTGGCTCTGATGGGTGTCAAGGTGGTCCTCGCGCCGCGCAACAGCGCCGAGGGCGTCGCGCTGGGCGTCTCCGCGTGCTTCCTCGCGGTGGCGGCCTTCGTCGCCACGGGCGACGGCACGACCGCGACCACCCAGGTCGACACCTTCGTGGCCGCTCCGGCCTCCGCGACCCTCGACCGGCCCCGTACCTACTCGCGCCCCCCGACGGGCTCCCAGGTCTTCGGCGCGCGCGTCGTCGAGACCGACCCGCCGCTGGTGATGCTGCCGGTGCGCGACCAGGCCAAGGCCAAGCTCGAGGCGGCCGGCACCCTGCGCGGCGCCGGCGTCACGCTGGTCACCGTCAGCCGCGGCCAGGGCGTCCTCGCCCTCGGTGGCGCCGTCGCCGCCGGCGGCTCGGGCACCACCGCGGCCCCGGTCCTGATCCCCACCTCGCCGGTCTCGACGCCGACGACGCCGGCTGCCACGCCGACGACGCCGCCGGCCACGCAGCCGAGCACGCCGCCCAGCACGCCGAGCACGCCGCCCACCACCCCGGTCACGCCTCCGCCGACCACGCCGACCGACCCCCCGACCACGCCCGCCGACCCGCCGCCCACCGGCGAGTCCGGCACCGGCGGCACGGACGGCACGGGCTCGTCCGGCGGCTCGTCGGGCGGCACGGGCGGCGGCACGAACTCCGGCACCGACTCCGGGACCACCGCAGGCAGCACCCTCGACTCGGGCGCCTCGGCCGGCACCACGTCGGGCACGACCGACGCCGGCCTGACCTCCGCGCCGACCGACTGACGGCCTGCCTCCCGCGGTCGCGCCGACGGGCGGGGTCGCCCGCGGGCTGGCACGATGCCCGCACGTCGAGCGAGGAGGGGACGCCGTGGGCGACTACTGGTTCAACACCCGCACGCGCCAGGTCGAGGAGGGTCACCAGAGCGACTGGACCGACCTGCTCGGGCCGTACGACACCCGGGAGCAGGCCGAGCGCGCGCTCGACACCGCGCGCCAGCGCACCGAGCAGTGGGACGCGCAGGAGCGCGCCGACGCGAGCTGGGGCTACGAGGACGGCGAGGACTGAGGTCCGCGCGCCGCTCGCGTCCGGTCCGGGCTAGGAGCGGCCCAGCGCCGCCATCGCCGCGCTGCGGCCGGCGATCGCGCTGACCCCGCCGCCGCGCCGGGCACCCGCGCCGGCGAGCAGCACCCGCGGGTGGTCGGTCTCGACCCCCCAGCGACCCACGTCGGCGTCGTCCTCGGCCCACGGCCACTGCAGCGGGCGCTGGAAGATGTTGCCGCCCGGCAGGCCCACGTCGGCCTGCACGTCGAGCGGGCTGCGGGCCTCCAGGCACGGCGTGCCGTCCGGTGCCCGCAGCAGGCAGTCCTCGATCGGCTCGGCGAGCACGGAGTCGAGGCTGCGCAGCGTGGCCGTCAGCGCCTGCTCCCGGACGCCGTCGTTGTCCCGGGCGAACAGCCGTGACGGCATGTGCAGCCCGAACAGCGTCAGGGTCTGGGCCCCGGCCGCGCGCAGGTCGGCGCCCAGGATGGTGTCGTCCGACAGCGAGTGGCAGTAGATCTCGCACGGTGGCAGGTCGGGCACCTGCCCGGCGGCGGCCTGCTGGTACGCGGTGCGCAGCTGCGAGGCGGTCTCGTTGACGTGGAAGGTGCCGCTGAACGCCGCGACGGGGTCGACGTCCTCGCGCAGCCGCGGCAGCCGCGACAGCAGCATGTTCACCTTGAGCTGGGCGCCCTCGACGTCGTCGCCCGCGTCGTCCCCGAGCAGGCGCGCGAGCGTGGCGGGCGCGCAGCCGGCCAGCACGTGGTCGGCGCCCACCCGGTGCTCGGTGCCGTCCGCGTCGGACCAGGTGACCTCGGCCGGCGAGCCGGCCGACCCGGGGTCGACGCACGTGACCCGTGCCGAGGTGAGCAGGGTGGCGCCCGCCGACCGCGCGGCCTGCGCCAGCGCCCCGCTCACCGACCCCATGCCGCCCACGGGCACGTCCCAGTCGCCGGTGCCTCCGCCGACCACGTGGTAGAGGAAGCACCGGTTCTGGGCCAGGCCCGGGTCGTCGACGTCGGCGAAGGTGCCGATCAGGGCGTCGGTGAGCACCACGCCGGCCACCGTGTCGTCGCCGAACCGCTCGGCGACGGTCTCGCCGACCGGTCGCTCGACCAGGTCGCGCCAGGCGTCGGCGCCGAGGAGGGCGCGGACGTCGGCTGCCGAGCGCAGCGGCTCGGTGACGGTGGGCCACAGCCGCTGCGCCATCTCGTGCGTGGTGGCGTAGAAGTCGCGCCACGCGGCGTGCGCGCGGTCGTCGCCGGTGACGGCGCGGAACGAGGCGGCGGTGCGCTCGTCGTCGCCGTTGTCGACCAGGAGGCCGATCCCGTCCGGGTGCCCCGGGACGGGGGTGTAGGACGAGAACCGCCTGCGCCGCAGGGAGATCTGCAGACCCAGCTCGTCGACGACGGTGCGGGGGAGAAGCGACACCAGGTACGAGTAGCGCGAGAGCCGGGCGTCGACGCCGGGGAACACCTGGGCCGACACCGCGGCGCCGCCGACGTGGTCGAGGGCCTCGAGCACCAGCACCGAGCGCCCGGCCCGCGCCAGGTACGCGGCGGCCGCGAGCCCGTTGTGGCCCCCTCCGACGACGACCGCGTCGTAGCGCGACGCCAACTGCGTCACCGGGTCACCTTGGGCAGGACCTCGCGGCCGAACACCTCGATCCACTCGCGCTGGTTGCGGCCCACGTTGTGCAGGTAGATGCGGTCGAAGCCGAGGTCGGCGAACTCCTGGATCTTGGCGCGGTGCACGTCCGGGTCGGACGAGATGACCATCCGGCCGTCGAAGTCCTCCGGACGCACCAGGGCGGCCATCTGCGCGAAGTCGTGGGGCGAGCGGATGTCGGCCTTGCCGAACTTCATGCCGCCGTTCGGCCACTCGGTCATCGCGTTCTCGAGGGCCTGCTCGTCGGTCTCGGCCCACGACAGGTGCAGCTGCAGCGTCCTCGGCATCGTGTCCGGGTCCTTGCCCGCCTTGCGGGCGCCCTCGGCGAACTTGCCGAACAGCATCTCGATCTTCTCCAGCGGGGCGCCGACGGTGATCATCCCGTCGGCGAACTCACCGGTCTTGCGGGCGTTCACCGGGCCCGCGGTGGCGACCATGATCGGCGGCGCCTGCTCCGGCATCGTCCACAACCGGGTGGTCTCGTGGGCGAAGTACTCGCCCTTGAACTTCACGTCCTTGCCGGCGATCGAGGCGTCGAACAGCTTGCGGATGAGCGCGATCGCCTCCCACATCCGGTTCGACCGCTCGCCCGCCTCCGGCCAGTAGCCGGGCACGACGTGCTCGTTCAGCGCCTCACCGGTGCCCAGGCCGAGCCAGGACCGTCCCGGGTACATCGCCTCGAGCGTGGCCGCGGCCTGGGCGACCACGACCGGGTGGAACCGGAACGAGGGGCAGGTGACGCCCGGGCCCATGTCGCCGGTGGTGCGCTCGCCGACCGCGGTCAGCACGTTCCACACGAACGAGGCCTGGCCCTGCTGCGGCACCCAGGGCTGGAAGTGGTCGGCGGCCATGCAGCCGGAGAAGCCGTGCTCCTCGGCGTGCGCCGTCAGGTCCACCGCCTCGGTGGGGTGGAACTGCTCCAGCATGGCGGCGTACCCGAACGGCTGCGTTCCCATGCCGCGACCCTACTCGTCCGCCCGGAGCGGAAAACATGGCAGGCACAGGCCGTCTCGGTGGAGGGTGTGCGCATGGACCTGACGTTCGCGGTGAACCTGGGCCGGGTGGGTGCCGCCGACGAGGTGGTGGCGGCGGCACGGCGGGCCGAGGAGGCCGGCTTCGACGCCGTGACGGTGGCCGACCACCTCGGCGCACCCGCTCCCTTCCCGCTGCTCGCGGTGGCGGCGGCGGTCACCGAGCGCGTGCGGCTGCGGACGTACGTGCTCGACGCCTACTTCTGGAACCCCGCCCTGCTCGCCCGCGAGGTCGCGACGCTCGACCGGCTCTCCGGCGGGCGGGTCGAGCTCGGGGTCGGGGCCGGGCACATGCGGCACGAGCACGACGACGCCGGGCTGCCGTTCCCCGGCATCGCCGAGCGGTGGGAGCACACCGGCCGGGTGGTCGAGGAGGTGCGGCGCCGGCTGGCCGACCCCGAGCACCGTCCCGCACCCGTGCAGCAGCCGGTGCCGGTGATGGTCGCGTCGATGGGGGAGCGCGGGCTGCGCGCGGCGGCGGCCACGGCCGACGTCGTCGGGCTGACCGGGCTGGTGCAGGTGCCGGGCAGGCCGGCGGGCACCTTCGCCTTCGTCGGCACCGACGTGGTCGACGAGCGGGTGCAGCAGGTGCGGGGGTGGGCGGCGCAGGCCGGTCGGCAGGACCCGGTGCTCGACGTGCTCGTGCAGCGCGTCGAGCTGGGCCGCGACCCCCGCGAGTGGGCCGGGGAGATGGCGACCGAGATGGCGGACGACGGCGCGCCCGGCCCGTCGGCCGACGAGCTGCTCGCGAGCCCGTTCCTGCTCGCCGCGCGGACGGCGGCCGAGGCGGCCGACCTGCTGCGCGAGCGCGCGCAGCGGTGGGGCATCACGTCGTGGAGCACCCACGCGCCGTCGGGCGACGCCTTCGCCGAGGTCGTCGCGGTGCTGCGCGCCCGCTGACCTCAGCCGGACTTGCGGCGGAAGGTCTTCTGCGGCTTCGCCGGTGCGGTGTGCGGGTGCTGGGCGTTCGGGTTCGCGCCCGCGCCGCCCGCGTGGTGGGCGAACTTCTTGCGGTCGAGCGCCTCGCGGAACCGGCGCCGCTGCTCGTCCTCGGGCGAGACCGTGCCCTCGGGCAGGTCGCCCGGCGTCTCGACCTCGGTGCCCTCGTCCCGGCCGTCCTTCGTCGGATCGCTCATGCCCCCACCCTGTCGGGTCGCGGGGCCGGTGTCACCCGTGTTCCCGCGGTGCGTCGAGGACGCCGAGCAGCGCGGTGGCGTAGGCGTCCTCGGGATCGGGGTGCTCGGTGCGCACCTCGTCGGCACTGGCGGTGGTGACCACGGCCCACCCGAGGTCGGTGCGCTCGAGCCGGACGAACGCGGTGCCGAGCGCCTCGCGCAGCTGGTCCTCGCGCGGCAGCCAGAGGGCGGCGTCCTGGTCGAGGCTGTCGAGCGCCCACTCGGTGGTGCCGTTGAACTTCAGCAGGCCACCGCGGGCGAACGTCTCGGCCTCGACGACCATCTCGCTGACGACGAACACCTGCTCGTCCATGTCGCGGTCGGCGATGACGAACCGGTCGCCGCTGGTGGGCCGCCAGACGAGCCCGGCCTGCTGCAGCCGGCGAGCCAGCGCGATGGCGATCACGACGCCACCGCCAGCCGGAGGGTGACGACCTGGAACGGCCGCAGCCGCAGCGACGCGGCGCCGTCGTCGGTCGCCACGAGGGCGTCCGGGGCGAGAGGGCGCTCCAGCAGGTCGGTCTCGGTGACCGAGCCGACGGCGAACGACGGGAGGAGCCGGGCCGCCGCCCGGGCGCCCTGCGGCTCGTAGAGCCGCACCACGACGTCGCCGGAGCCGTCCTCGGCGAGCTTGACCGCCTCGACCAGCACCGGGTCGCCGTCGAGGCGCACCAGCGGCTCGACCGGCCCGCCCCGCCGCACCCGCAGCGGCAGGTTCAGCGCGTACCCGGCGGCCGCGGCAGCGAGCACGTCGGCGCCCGGCACGACCGCGCACCGCAGCTGGTGGCGTCCCTGGTCGGTGTCGGGGTCGGGGTAGCGCGGCGCGCGCAGGACGGTCAGCCGCACGGTCGACGACGTGCCGCCGCCCTCCCGGGGGTGCCGGGAGACGTCGTGCCCGTAGGTCGAGTCGTTGGCGACGGCGACGCCGTAGCCGGTCTCGCCGACGTGCACCCAGCGGTGGGCGCACACCTCGAACCGCGCGGCGTCCCAGCTGGTGTTCTCGTGGGTGGGGCGCACCACGTGGCCGAACTGGGTCTCGTAGCGGGCGGAGTCGGCGTGCACGTCGAGGTCGTGCGCGAGCTTCAGCACCGCCTCGCGCTCGTGCCAGTCGACGTCGAGCGCGAGCTCGAGCCCGTGGTCGGGGTGGAGCGAGAGCCGCACGGATGCCGTCGAGCCGCCGAACGCGTACCGGACCACCACGGCGTCGCCGTCCGGCTCCGCGGTGCCGGCGAGCCGGGTCGAGGTGTGCCGGTAGAACCCGTCCAGGTCCCAGGCGTCCCAGGCGTTCGGGGTGTCGGGGTGCAGCTCCAGCCGCGCGACGGCGCCTCCCGGTGCGACGACCTCGCGGTCGCGGGCGAGGTCGACGAGCGAGGTGACGGCGCCGTCCGCCGCGACGGCGACACGGAACCGGCCGTCGTCGAGCACGATGTGCTCGCCGCCGACGACCGGCGCGACCTCGGTGCGGTGGGTGGCCACCGCGGCTCCCAGCGCGCCCACGCCGTCGCGTGCGAACGGGCCGGCGTTCAGCACGACGTCGTCGGTCCCGCCCTGGTCGGCGACGAGGACGTCGAGCGCGGCGTCGACCAGTGCCTCCAGGTCGGCGTGCAGCGCGGCGTACGTGCTCGCGGCCTCGCGGTGCACCCAGGCGATCGAGCTGCCGGGCAGGATGTCGTGGAACTGGTGCAGCAGCACCGTCTGCCAGGCGCGGCGCAGCGGCCCGACGGGGTAGGGGGCCAGGCCGCGGGCGTACGCCGTCGTCCACCACAGCTCGGCCTCGCGCAGCAGGTGCTCGGCGCGGCGGTTGCCGCGCTTGGTGAGCGCCTGCGAGGTGTAGGTGCCACGGTGCATCTCGAGGTACAGCTCGCCGACCCACGTCGGCGCGTCGGCGTACTCCTCGTGCGCCTGCTCGAAGAAGGTCGTCGGCGACTCGATGACGACCTGGGGGGAGCCCTCCAGATCGGCTGTGCGCGAGGCGCGTTCGAGCATCTCCCGGGTCGGGCCGCCGCCACCGTCGCCATGGCCGAAGGGCACGAGCGACCGGCGCGCGACACCCTTGTCGCGGAAGTTGGACGCCGCGTGCGCCAGCTCGGCCGCGCTGAGCTCGCTGGTGTAGGTGTCGACCGGCGGGAAGTGGGTGAAGACCCGGGTGCCGTCGATGCCTTCCCACCAGAACGTGTGGTGCGGGAAGTGGTTCACGGTGTTCCAGGAGATCTTCTGGGTGAGGAACCACCGGCAGCCGGCCAGCCGCACCAGCTGGGGGAGCGCGGCCGTGTAGCCGAACGAGTCGGGCAGCCAGACCTCCTCGCAGGTGGTGCCGAGGTGCTCGGCGAACCAGCCCTGGCCGACGACGAGCTGGCGGGCCATCGCCTCGCCGCCCACCATGTTCGTGTCGGACTCGACCCACATGCCGCCGACCGGCACGAAGCGCCCGGCGCGCACGTGCTCGCGCACCTGCTCGAAGAGCACGGGGTCGTGGCGCCGGACCCAGTCCCACTGCTGCGCCGAGCTCATCGCGTAGACCAGGTCGTCGCGGGTGTCGAGCAGGTGCACGACGTTCGCGACGGTGCGCAGCACCTTGCGGACGGTCTCGCGCACCGGCCACAGCCACGCGCTGTCGATGTGGGCGTGCCCGACCGCGCTGACCCGGTGGGCGGACGCGCGAGCCGGTGCGGCCAGCACGTCGGCGAGGGCGGCTCGCGCCCGGGACGCCGTGCCGACGACGTCGCCGTGGTCGAGCAGGTCGAGCGAGCGCTCGAGCGCGACCACCAGCTCCCAGCGGCGCGCGTCGTCGTCCGGCAGAGTGCGCATCAGGCCGTCGAGCACCTCGAGGTCGTGCCCGAGCGCGACCACCTCGCCGTGCCGCTCGCACACCTGCGCCGCCCGCACCGCGTAGAGCGGCTGCGGCCACGACGTGAGGCGGTCGCCCTCGTCGGTCGGCCGGAACCAGTCCGGTCCGAGCAGCCGCGGGTTGGCGGCCGCCTCGACCCACAGGTCGACCTCCTCGCCGGGCGAGCAGGGCAGCCACGAGTTCTGCGGGTTCAGCCCCTTCACCACCGACCCGTCGCGGCGGCGCACCAGCGCCTCGGCCTGGAAGCCGGGACGCTCGACGTCCCAGCCGAGGTCGAGCCACAGCTCGGGGTCGCTAGCGTGGTCGGGCACCGTGCCGGTGACGTGGAACCAGGTGGTGCCCCACGCCGGGCCCCAGCGGTGCCCGACCTCGACGGGCTCGTACCGCTGCTCGAGGGCGTCGTCGAGACGGACCGGCTCACCGACCGCGCCGTCGTCGGCGGGCGGGACGTCCCACGCCTCGAGTGACAACGTCCCCAGCACGCTCCGCTCGGCCGGGCGGACCCGCTGGGCGAGCGCGCGCGTCAGCCGGGCCTCGACCTCGCGGCGGCGGTCGTGCACGGGTTCAGCTGTCGAAGGTGTGCTCGGGGGCGGGGAAGGTGCCGGACGCGACGTCGGCGGCGTACTCGCGGGCGGCGCGCGACAGCTCGCCGCGCAGGTCGGCGTACCTGCGCACGAACCGCGGTGCCTTGCCACCCCGGAGGCCGGCCATGTCCTGCCAGACCAGCACCTGCGCGTCGCAGTCGCTGCCGGCGCCGATGCCGACGGTCGGGATCGCCAGCGCCTTGGTGACCTCGGCCGCGAGCGGCGCCGGCACCATCTCCATCACGATGGCGAACGCGCCGGCGTCCTGCAGCGCGATCGCGTCGGCCAGCAGCTCGTCGGCGCCCTTCCCGCGGCCCTGCACGCGGTAGCCGCCGAGGGCGTGCTCGCTCTGCGGGGTGAAGCCGACGTGCGCCATGACCGGGACGCCGGCGTCGACGAGGTGGCGCACCGTCTCGACCACCCGGTGCCCGCCCTCGAGCTTGACGCCGTGCGCCCGGCCCTCCTTCATGAACCGCGTGGCCGTGGAGATCGCCTGCTGCGGTCCCTCCTGGTAGGACCCGAAGGGCAGGTCGGCCACCACCAGCGCGCGGCGCACCGAGCGGGTGACGGCGCGCACCAGCACGAGCATCTCGTCGACCGTGACCGGCAGCGAGCTCTCGTACCCGTAGACGTTGTTGGCGGCGGAGTCACCCACGAGCAGCACGGGGATGCCCGCCTCGTCGAAGATCTCGGCGGCGTACTGCTCGTAGGCGGTGAGCATCGCCCACCGCTCGCCGCGCTCCTTCATCTGCTGCAGGTGGTGCACGCGCACCCGCGGCGCTGGGCCGGCGGCGGTGGCCGCGGCCGGACCGGTGCCGTACGGGGCGGGCTGCTCCGCCGGGCTCGTCGACGAGCTGCTCATGCCAGCACGCTACTCGGCGGGGACGTTCGCCTCGATCTCGGCCAGCCAGGCGGCGGCCGAGGCGTCCGACGGCATCCGCCAGTCACCCCGGGGCGACATCGTGCCGCCCGGGCTGACCTTCGGGCCGTTGGGGAGGGCCGACCGCTTGAACTGGTTGGCGAAGAAGCGGCGGACGAACACCTCGAGCCACCGGCGGACGGTGGGCAGGTCGTAGGCGACCCGCAGGTCGTCCGGGAAGCCGGGTGGCCACTCGCCCTGCTCGGCGTCGTGCCACGCGTGCCAGGCGAGGAAGGCGATCTTGCTGGGACGGAACCCGTGCCGCACCACGTGGAAGAGGGTGAAGTCCTGGAGCGCGTACGGCCCGACGGAGTCCTCCGTGGCCTGGGGCTTCACGCCCTCCTGGTCGGGCACCAGCTCGGGCGTGATCTCCTGCGCGACGATCTCGCGCAGCACCTCGGCGGTCTCGTCGCCGACCTCGCCGCTGCCGGCGACCCAGCGGATCAGGTGCTGCACCAGCGTCTTCGGCACACCGCCGTTGACGTTGTAGTGCGACATCTGGTCGCCGACGCCGTACGTGCACCAGCCGAGGGCGAGCTCGCTCAGGTCGCCCGTGCCGAGCACGATGCCGCCGCGGTGGTTCGCCAGCCGGAACAGGTAGTCGGTGCGCAGACCGGCCTGGACGTTCTCGAAGGTGACGTCGTAGACGGGCTCGCCGCGGCTGAACGGGTGGTCGAGGTCGTCGAGCATCTGGCGCGCGGCAGGCGTGATGTCGATCTCCTCGAACGTCACGCCGAGCGAGGTGGCGAGCCGGGTGGCGTACCCCTTCGTGCGCTCGCCGGTCGCGAACCCGGGCAGCGTGAACGCGTGGATGTCGCTGCGCGGGCGGCCGAGCCGGTCCATCGCCCGGGCCGCGACCACCAGCGCGTGCGTGGAGTCGAGCCCGCCGCTGACCCCGACGACGACCTTGGGCTGGCCGATCGCGTCGAGCCGCTGCTCGAGGCCGGAGACCTGGATGTTGTAGGCCTCGTAGCAGTCGAGGGCCAGCCGCTGGGGGTCGTCCGGGACGAAGGGGTAGCGGTCGACCTTGCGCCGCAGACCGGTGTCGCCGCCGGCGGCGCCCAGCTCGAAACCGATGCGGCGGAAGGCCCGGGTGGCCTCGGCGTGGCTGCGCCGGTTCTCGTCGAAGGTGCCGACCTGGCGCCGGGTCTGGACGATGCGCTCGAGGTCGACGTCGGCGACCGAGGCGCGCGGGCCGTCGGGGAAGCGCTCGGTCTCGGCCAGCAGGTCGCCGACCTCGTAGACCATCGTCTGGCCGTCCCACGACAGGTCCGTGGTCGACTCGCCCTGGCCCGCGGCGGCGTAGACGTAGGCGGCCAGGCAGCGCGCGCTCGCGCTGCGGACGAGCAGGCGGCGGTCCTCGGCCCGGGCCACCGTGATGGGACTGCCGGACAGGTTCAGCAGCACGGTGGCGCCCGCCAGGGCGGCCACGGCGCTCGGCGGCACCGGCACCCACATGTCCTCGCAGACCTCGACGTGCACGACCAGGTCGGGCACGTCGGTGGCGGTGAACAGCAGGTCGGGTCCGAACGGCACGTCCTGGCCCGCGACCCGCACGGTCGAGCCGGCGCGGTCGTCGCCCGGAGAGAACCAGCGGTGCTCGTAGAACTCGCGGTAGGTGGGCAGGTACGACTTCGGCGCGACGCCGAGCACCCGTCCGCGGTGCACCACGACGGCGCAGTTCAGCACCCGGGAGCCGTGGGCGAGGGGCGCGCCGACCACCAGCACGGGGGCGAGGTCGGCCGAGGCCTCGACGACGCGCTCGAGCCCGCGCAGGACGCCCTCGAGCAGGGTCTGCTGCAGGAACAGGTCGTCGGCGGAGTAGCCGGACAGCGCCAGCTCGGGGAAGACGGCGACCGCCACGTGCTCGTCGTGCGCGCGCCGCGCCTGCGCCAGGACGGCCTCGGTGTTCGCGCCGGGATCGGCCACCGACACGGGCACGGTGCACGCCGCCACGCGCACGAACCCGTGGGCCCGGGCGGAGTAGAAGTCCACCTGCTGATCCTGTCACGCGAGGCGGGGTACCCGCCGGTGGACGCCGTCCAGCACACTGGCGCCATGGACCGTCAGCAGGAGTTCGTCCTCCGCTCCATCGAGGAGCGCGACATCCGCTTCGTGCGCCTGTGGTTCACCGACGTGCTCGGGTTCCTCAAGTCCGTCGCGATCGCGCCCGCCGAGCTCGAGCAGGCCTTCGAGGAGGGCATCGGGTTCGACGGCAGCGCGGTCGAGGGGCTGGCACGGCGGTCCGAGGCCGACATGCTGCTCAAGCCCGACCCGTCGACGTTCCAGGTGCTGCCGTGGCGGGCCGACCCCAAGGGCGGCAACCTCAGCGCCCGGATGTTCGCCGACATCCTGAACCCGGACGGCGAGCCCGCCGCCGCCGATCCGCGGAACGTGCTGCGCCGCACGCTCTCCCGCGCCGCCGACCAGGGGTTCACCTTCTACACGCACCCCGAGATCGAGTTCTACCTGCTGCACAAGGGGTGGGCTCCCGGCCAGGAGGCCGTGCCGGTCGACGACGGCGGCTACTTCGACCACGTCCCCCGGGGCGCCGCGCACGACTTCCGCCGCGCGGCGATCACCGTGCTCGAGAACATGGGCATCTCGGTGGAGTTCAGCCACCACGAGGGCGGCCCGGGCCAGAACGAGATCGACCTGCGGTACGCCGACGCGCTGGCGACCGCCGACAACATCATGACGTTCCGCGCCGTGATCAAGGAGGTCGCGCTCGAGCAGGACGTGTTCGCCTCGTTCATGCCCAAGCCGCTCGCGGCCCACCCCGGCTCGGCGATGCACACGCACATGTCGCTGTTCGAGGGCGACCGCAACGCCTTCCACGAGGCCGGTGCGCAGTACCAGCTGTCGAAGACGGCGAGGCAGTTCATCGCGGGCCTGCTCGTGCACTCCGCCGAGATCTCGGCGGTCACCAACCAGTTCGTCAACTCCTACAAGCGGCTGTGGAGCGGCGGCGAGGCGCCGTCCTACGTCTGCTGGGGCCACAACAACCGCTCCGCCCTCGTGCGGGTGCCGATGTACAAGCCGGGCAAGGGCCAGTCGGTGCGCATCGAGCACCGCGGGCTCGACAGCGCCTGCAACCCCTACCTCGCCTACGCCGTGCTGCTCGCCGCGGGCCTCAAGGGCATCGAGGAGGGCTACGAGCTGCCGGAGGGCGCCGAGGACGACGTCTGGTCGCTGACCGACGCCGAGCGCCGCGCCATGGGCATCGACCCGCTCCCGAGCAGCCTCGAGGCCGCGATCCGCGAGATGGAGGGCTCCGAGCTCGTCGCCGAGACCCTCGGCGAGCAGGTCTTCGACTTCGTGCTGCGCAACAAGCGCGAGGAGTGGCAGGACTACCGCCTGCAGGTGACGCCGTTCGAGCTGCGGCGCTACCTGCCGGTGCTGTGACCGCGCCGGCCGGCGTCGCCCGGGTGCTCGTCGTCGAGCACCAGGCGACCTGCCCGCTCGGCCGGCTCGACCCGTTGCCGGGGTGCGCCACCGAGGTGGTGCGGCCGTACCGCGGCGAGCCGCTGCCCGCCGACCTCGCCGGGTACGACGGCCTCGTGGTGCTGGGCGGCGAGATGGACTCGTGGGACGACGACGGGTACCCGTGGCTGCCGAGCACCCGGGTGCTGCTGGCGCAGGCGGTCGACCGCGGCGTCCCCGCGCTCGGGGTGTGCCTCGGGGCGCAGCTGCTCGCCCTCGCGACCGGCGGGCACGTCGCCCGCGGCGAGCGGGGCCCCGAGCTCGGGCTGCGCGAGGTGGCGCTGCTGCCGGCCGCCGCCGACGACGCCCTCGCCGGGACGCTGCCGGCGACGGTCGCGGCGCCGCAGGGCCACCTCGACGCCGTCCACGCGCTGCCGCCCGACGCCGTCGTCCTCGCGTCGTCGGACCTGTACCCGCACCAGCTCTTCCGGGTCGGCTCGTCGGCGTGGGGCGTCCAGTACCACCCCGAGGTCACCGAGGCCGACTTCGCCGTGTGGATGGCGAACGACCACGACCTGCTCGCCGCGCAGGGCCGCACACCCGAGCAGGAGGTGGCGGCGCTCGTCGGCGCCCGGGCCGAGCTCGACGCGTCGGCGCGGTCGCACGCGCAGGCGTTCGCCGACGTCGTGCTGCGGACGCGGACCCCGGCGGTCACCGGGTGACCCGCTCGGCCCGTCCGAGCAGCCGGGCCGGCGCGGTCGCGCGGCTCGGCTTCGCCGACTCGGCGCGCGCGCTGCGCCTGCTCGAGGACCCGCACCTGGCGGGGATCGTCGACCCGATGGAGGACGTCTTCGCCGACGGCGTGGTGCGCGCCCTCGCCGACACCGCCGACCCCGACCAGGCGCTGCTCGCCCTCGTCCGGCTGCTCGAGGCCGTGCACCGCGACCACGCGGCGTCCGAGCGGCGCGGGCAGGATCGTCCGGACCTCGACCCCGGCGGGCTGCACGCACTCGTGCGCAGCCCCGGGCAGCCCCGCGACCGGCTGCTGGCGGTGCTGGGCGCGTCGTCGGCGCTCGGCGACCACCTCGTGCGCCACCCCGAGCACTGGCGGGCGCTCACCGAGCCACCGCCGCGGCTGCCGGACGACCTGGTCGAGGGGCTGCTGCGTGCCGTCGGGGCCGACCCCGCCGACGCGGTGCCGGTGGCGCGCACCGACGACGACGGCGGCACCCGCGGGGCGACCGACGCGCTGCGGGTCGCCTACCGCCGCCGGCTGCTCGCGCTCGCGGGCCGTGACCTGGCGCACCCCGACCCCGCCGAGGTCGTCGACCGCACCAGCCTCGAGCTGGCCGACCTCGCGTCCGCCGCACTGGAGGCCGCCCTCGCGGTGGCGCGCGCCGAGGAGCCCGACCACGGCGCCGGGTGCCGCATCGCCGTGATCGGCATGGGCAAGTGCGGGGGACGCGAGCTCAACTACGTCAGCGACGTCGACGTCATCCACGTCGTGGAGCCCGCCGAGGGGGTCGACGAGGACGAGGCGCTCGCCACCGGCACCCGGCTCGCGACCGCGCTCGCCCGGGTCTGCTCCGCGCAGACCTCCGAGGGGACGCTGTGGCCCGTCGACGCGGCGCTGCGGCCGGAGGGCAGGGCCGGGCCGCTGGTGCGGACGCTGCGCAGCCACGAGCAGTACTACGACCGCTGGGCCCGCACGTGGGAGTTCCAGGCCCTGCTCAAAGCCCGGCCCGTGGCGGGCGACCGCGAGCTCGGCGCGCAGTACGTCGAGCGGGTCGCGTCGCTGGCCTGGCAGGCGGCCGGCCGCAAGGACTTCGTGCCGGACGTGCAGGCGATGCGCCGCCGGGTCGAGCAGCACGTGCCGAGCAAGGAGGCCGACCGCCAGCTCAAGCTCGGGCCGGGCGGGTTGCGCGACGTCGAGTTCAGCGTCCAGCTGCTGCAGATGGTGCACGGGCGCACCGAGGAGCAGCTGCGCACGGGCAACACCCTCGAGGCGATCGAGCAGCTGTCGACGTACGGGTTCATCGGCCGCGACGACGCCGCGGCGCTCGACCGGGCCTACCGCGACCTGCGCGTCATCGAGCACCGGCTGCAGCTCGCCCGGCTGCGCCGCACCCACCTGCTGCCCACCTCCGACGACGACCTGGTGCGGCTGGCGGCGTCGGCGCGGCACGAGGACCGGCAGGCGCTGGAGCGGCGGCTGCGCGACACCCGCGCGCTGGTGCGCTCGCTGCACGAGCGGCTGTTCTACCGCCCGGTGACCGCGGCAGCGGCCCGCCTGTCGGCCGACGAGGTGCGGCTGACGACCGAGGCGGCGCAGGACCGCCTGCACGCGCTGGGCTACCACGACCCCGCGGGCGCGATGCGCCACCTCGAGGCGCTGACCGAGGGCGTGAGCCGGCGCGCGGCGATCCAGCGGCAGCTGCTGCCCGTCCTGCTCGGCTGGTTCGCGGAGGGAGCCGACCCGGACGCCGGTCTGCTCGCGTTCCGCAAGGTCAGCGAGGCGCTCGGCACGACCCACTGGTACCTGAAGATGCTTCGCGACTCGGGCGCCGCCGCCGAGCGGATGGCGCGGGTGCTGAGCAGCGGCCAGTACGCCGCCGAGCTGCTCGCCCGGTCGCCGGAGTCGACGCGCTGGCTGGGCGACGACGCCGAGCTCGCCGCCCGCCCGGTCGACCGCGTGACTGCCGAGGCGGAGCGCGCTCTGCAGCGGCACGACGAGGCTGCGCCGGCCGTCGCGTCCGTGCGAGGGGTGCGCACGCGCGAGGTGCTGCGGACGGCGATCGCCGACCTGGCCGGCCTGGCTGACCTCCGCGAGGTGGGCCACCGGCTGTCCGACGCCGCGCAGGCGGCCGTCGTCGGCGCACTCGCGGTGGCAGAACGCACTGTGCTGCAGGAGCGTTCGCTCGACGAGGCTCCGGCGCGGCTCGCCGTGATCGGCATGGGGCGGCTCGGCGGTCGCGAGCTGGGGTACGGGTCCGACGCCGACGTGCTCTTCGTCCACGACCCGGTGGGCGACGACGCGGCGGCGGCCCAGGAGTTCGCGCACGCCGTGCTCACCCAGGTGCGGGCGTCGTTGCGCGCGAGCGGGCCGACGCTCGCGCTCGACCTCGACCTGGGGCTGCGTCCCGAGGGTCGCGACGGACCCCTGGTGCGCTCGCTCGACTCGTACCGCCGCTACTACGAGCGCTGGTCGGCCGGCTGGGAGTCGCAGGCGCTGCTGCGGGCGGTGCCGATCGCGGGCGACGACGAGCTCGGCCGCACGTTCTGCGACCTGGTCGACCCGCTGCGCTACCCGCAGGACGGTCTCGACGACGCCGCCGTGCGCGAGCTGCGCCGGATCAAGGCCCGGGTCGAGTCCGAGCGCCTCCCGCGCGGCACCTCGCCGCGGCGCCACCTCAAGCTCGGGCCCGGTGGGCTCGCCGACGTCGAGTGGACGGCGCAGCTGCTGCAGCTCCAGCACGCGGGACGCCACCCGGCGCTGCGCACCACCAGCACCCTCGACGCCCTGCGCGCCGCCGAGGACCAGGGCCTGCTGGCGCCCGCCGACCGGCGCGACCTCGAGGCGTCGTGGGTGCTGGCGTCCCGGCTGCGCAACGCCCTCGTGCTGTGGCGCGGTCGTCCGACCGACGTGATGCCCACGGCGAGAGGCGATCTGGACGGTCTCGCGCAGCTGGTGGCCGGCGACGCCGGCACCGCCGGCGAGCTCGAGGACGAGGTGCTGCGGACGATGCGGCACTGCCGCACCGTCGTCGAGCGCGTCTTCTACGGCTGAGAGGCCGCGACCCGCCCGCGCCGGCGGAAGCGGCGCACCCCGCGCCACACGACGCGCTGCACCAGCAGGGTCAGCGTCCCCGCGACGACGAGCCCGGCGACGTTGAGACCGAGCTGGGCGAGCGAGCCCTCGATCTCCGGGGGGTCGGCGAAGGCGAGGCCGAGCGCGAGGTTGCCGAGCGCCGGCACGGTGGTGACCGAGATGAAGACGCCGACCAGGACGTTGCTGCGCCCCGAGGTCAGCGAGAGCACGCCCGCGGCGCCGGCGAGCAGCGCGACGACGAACGACCAGCGGTCGGGGTTCCACACGAAGTCGGTCTGCGGTCGCGGCGCCAGCACGTCGTCGAGCGTGACCCAGCCGGCCGCCCGGCCGATCAGCGCGACGACCACGGCCACGAGGACGGCGACCGCGAACCCCAGCAGCAGCTGCCGCGCGGCGGCCAGCAGCAGCCGGCCGTCCCGGACGACCGCAGCGAGGGCGAGGGCGGCCACGGGGGCGAACTCCGGCCCGAGCACCATCGCCCCGATCACCAGCACCGACGAGTCGAGCACGACCGCGATCGCCGCGAGCAGCGTCGCCAGCACGAGGAAGACGTAGAACGACCAGGTGGGACGCACGCCGTCCCAGGCCTGCTCGACCACCATCGGCCACACCACGCCGTCGTCGGGGGCACCCGGCGCAGCGCGCTCGGCCAGCCGCGCGCGCCGGGTGGGCGCGCCGTCGACGGTCTCGAGCGCGAGCGTGCCGTGGTCGTTGACGCCGAGACCCTCGAGGTGCCGCAGCACGTCCGAGGCGCCCTCGCGCGCGACGTCGCAGAGCAGCGCGTCGCCGGTGGGACGGCGCGCGGCGCCCGGCAGCACCACCAGGCCGGTGACCCGCGGGTCGCCCTCGAGGTAGTCGGTGACCGGACCGGCGAGGTCCGGCGGGACGGTGATCCGCAGGTGCAGCACGTCGCACATGGTGGCGCACAGCGCGACCTCGGCCCGCCAGGACGACGTCAACCCCGGTCGCGGCGCCGTCAAGGAGGCGTCAAGGACGACGGGTGCGCGGACGCGGCGGGAGTGGACTGGCGCCATGACCGATCTGCTCTTCGTCGCCCTGGTGCTGGCGGTCTTCGTCGCACTGGCGCTCCTGGTGAGGGGGCTCGACCGCCCGTGACCGTCCTCGACGCCGTGGGCCTGGTGGTCGCCGTCCTCGTGGCGGGCTACCTCGTCGTGACCCTGCTGAAGCCCGAGAGGTTCTGATGTCGAGCACCGTCGCGGGCGTCCTGACCGTCCTCGTGCTCGTCGCCGCGCTGGCGGTGGTGCACAAGCCCCTCGGCGACCACGTCTTCCGCTCGCTCACCTCGCCGGACCACCTGCGGGTCGAGCGCGCGTTCTACCGCCTCACCCGGGTCGACCCGGACGCCGACCAGCGCTGGAGCACCTACGCGCTGTCGGTGCTCGGCTTCTCCCTCGCCTCGGTGCTCCTCCTGTACCTGCTGCAGCGCACCCAGCAGTGGCTGCCGCTGTCGCTCGGCCTGCCGGCCGTGCCGCCGGACGGCGCGTTCAACACGGCGATCTCGTTCGTGACGAACACGAACTGGCAGTGGTACTCCGGTGAGGCCGTGATGGGCCACACCGTGCAGATGGCCGGCCTGGCGGTCCAGAACTTCGTGTCCGCCGCTGTCGGGCTGTGCGTCGCGGTCGCACTGATCCGGGGGTTCACCCGCTCGGTCACCGACCGCCTCGGCAGCTTCTGGGTCGACCTGACCCGCACGGTCGTGCGCGTCCTGCTGCCGCTGTCCATGGTGGGGGCGCTCGTCCTCGTCGCGTCCGGCGTCGTGCAGAACCTGTCGGGGCCGCTCGAGGTCACGACGCTGACCGGCGGCGCCCAGACGCTCCCCGGTGGGCCGGTGGCGAGCCAGGAGGTGATCAAGGAGCTCGGCACGAACGGCGGCGGCTTCTACAACGCCAACTCGGCCCACCCCTTCGAGAGCCCCAGCCCGTTCACGAACCTCTTCGAGATCTTCCTGCTGCTCGTCATCCCGTTCTCGCTGCCGCGCACCTTCGGTCGGATGGTGGGGAACACGCGCCAGGGGTACGCGCTCCTCGCGACGACGGGTCTGCTGTGGTTCGCATCCGTCACGGCCACCGCGTTCTTCGAGCGGCAGGGCCGCGGGCTGGTGCCCGAGGCCGTCGGTGCGGCGATGGAGGGCAAGGAGGTGCGCTTCGGCATCCCGTCCTCGGCGCTGTTCGCGGCCTCGACCACGGGCACCTCGACCGGGGCCGTGAACTCCTTCCACGACTCGTTCACCGCGGGTGGCGGTGGCGTCGTGATGCTCAACATGATGCTCGGAGAGGTCTCGCCCGGCGGCGTCGGTGCAGGTCTCTACGGCATCCTCGTGCTCGCGATCGTCGCCGTCTTCCTCGCCGGCCTGATGGTCGGGCGCACGCCGGAGTACCTGGGCAAGAAGATCGGCAAGCGCGAGATGACCTGCGCCGCGCTCTACGTGCTGGCCATGCCGACCGCGCTGCTGGTCGGTGCCGCGGTGGCCGCCGTCACCCCGGCGGGCCTGGCCGGCCTGCAGGACAGCGGATCCCACGGGCTCAGCGAGATCCTGTACGCGTTCGCCTCGGCCGCCAACAACAACGGCAGCGCGTTCGCCGGCCTGACGGTGGCCACGCCCTTCTACAACACCGCACTCGGCCTGGCCATGCTCGTCGGCCGGTTCGTGCCGATCGTGCTCGTGCTCGCCCTCGCCGGATCGCTCGCCGCCCAGCGACCGGTGCCGTCCGGCCCGGGCACCCTGCCGACCACCGGGCCGCTGTTCGTCACCCTGCTGACCGGCGTCGTCGTCGTGGTCGCGGGGCTCACCTTCCTGCCCGCCCTGATGCTCGCCCCGATCGCGGAGGCCCTCCAGTGACCGTGTCGTCCGGGGTCTTCCACCCCACCCAGCTCGTGCGGTCGCTGCCGGAGGCCGTCCGCAAGCTCGACCCGCGCGCCATGGTGCGCTCGCCGGTCGTGTTCGTGGTCGAGATCGGGTCGGTGCTCACCACCGTCGCTGTCGTCGTCGAGCCGACGGTGTTCACCATCTCGATCGCCCTGTGGCTGTGGGCGACGGTGCTGTTCGCCAACCTCGCCGAGGCCGTCGCGGAGGGCCGGGGCAGGGCGCAGGCCGCCGGCCTGCGCACCGCCCAGCAGCAGACCACCGCCCGCCTGCTGCGCGACGGCGTCGAGACCGAGGTCGCGTCCACGTCGCTGGCCGTGGACGACCTGGTCGTCGTCGAGGCCGGCCAGATCATCCCCGGCGACGGGGACGTCGTCGAGGGCGTCGCCAGCGTCGACGAGTCGGCGATCACGGGCGAGTCCGCACCGGTGATCCGCGAGTCCGGCGGCGACCGCAGCGCGGTCACCGGCGGCACCACGGTGCTGTCGGACCGCATCGTGGTGCGGATCAGCAGCAGGGCGGGGGAGTCGTTCCTCGACCGGATGATCGCCCTCGTCGAGGGCGCCGCCCGGCAGAAGACGCCGAACGAGATCGCGCTGTCGATCCTGCTCTCCAGCCTCACCCTGATCTTCCTGCTGGCCGTGGTGACGCTGCAGCCGTTCGCGGTCTACTCCGGCCGGGCGCAGAGCACCGTCGTGCTCGTGGCGCTGCTGGTCTGCCTGATCCCGACGACGATCGGGGCGCTGCTGTCGGCCATCGGCATCGCCGGCATGGACCGCATGGTGCAGCGCAACGTGCTGGCCATGTCCGGCCGTGCGGTCGAGGCCGCCGGCGACGTGGGCGTCCTGCTGCTCGACAAGACCGGCACGATCACCCTCGGCAACCGGCAGGCGTCCGAGCTGGTCCCGGTCGGCGGCGTCTCCGAGGCGGTGCTCGCCGACGCCGCGCAGCTGTCGTCCCTCGCGGACGAGACACCCGAGGGGCGGTCGGTGGTCGTGCTCGCCGCGGAGCGGTACGGGCTGCGGGCGCGCGCCGAGGGCGAGATGCCCGGCGCGACGTTCGTGCCGTTCACCGCGCAGACCCGGATGAGCGGCATCGACCTGGTCGAGGGCGGGCGCGACACCCAGGTGCGCAAGGGTGCCGCCGGCGCGATCGTGCGGTGGGTCGGGGAGACCGGCGGTACCGTCCGCGACGACCTGACCACCGTGGTCGACCGCGTGAGCGGCGAGGGCGCCACCCCCTTGGTCGTCGCCCGCCGCGTCGCCGACCAGCCCGCCCAGGTGCTCGGCGTCATCGTGCTCGAGGACGTCATCAAGGAGGGCATGCGCGCACGCTTCGACGAGCTGCGCGCGATGGGCATCCGCACGGTGATGATCACCGGCGACAACGAGCTCACCGCCCGTGCCATCGCCGAGAAGGCCGGGGTCGACGACGTGCTCGCGGAGGCGACGCCGGAGGACAAGCTCGCGCTGATCCGCAAGGAGCAGGAGGGTGGACGACTGGTCGCGATGACCGGCGACGGCACGAACGACGCGCCGGCGCTCGCCCAGGCCGACGTCGGCGTGGCGATGAACACCGGGACGACCGCCGCCAAGGAGGCCGGCAACATGGTCGACCTCGACTCCGACCCCACGAAGCTCATCGAGGTCGTGGAGATCGGCAAGCAGCTGCTCATCACGCGCGGCGCCCTCACCACGTTCTCGATCGCCAACGACGTCGCGAAGTACTTCGCGATCCTGCCGGCGATGTTCGTCGGGCTGTTCCCGCAGCTCGAGGCCGCGAACGTGATGCGGTTGTCGTCCCCGGAGTCGGCGATCCTGTCCGCGGTGATCTTCAACGCGCTGATCATCGTGGCGCTGATCCCGTTGGCGCTCAGGGGAGTTCGCTACCGCCCGGGTGACGCCGGCTCGCTCCTGCGCCGCAACCTGCTGGTGTACGGCCTCGGCGGCCTGGTCGCCCCGTTCGTCGGCATCAAGCTCGTCGACCTGCTCGTCTCGCTCCTCCCGCTCTCGTGAACCGGATCACCTGACATGACGCACCTCACCGCACTCGCCCGCCAGACCGTCGCCGGACTGGTCGTCCTGCTCGCGTTCACCGCCCTGCTGGGCATCGCCTACCCGCTCGCCGTCACGGGCGTCGCCGCCCTCGGCGGCGACCAGGCCGACCGCCAGCTGCTGCGCGTCGACGGCGAGGTCGTCGGCTCGCGCCAGATCGGCCAGCTGTTCGTGGGCGAGGGCTGGTTCCGCTCGCGCCCGTCGGCCGCCGGGGACGGGTACGACGGGCTGGCGAGTGCGGCGTCCAACCTCGGCCCGAACAACCCCGACCTGCTCGCCTCGGTCGAGGAGCGCCGAGCCGCGGTGGCCGAGGCCGAGGGCGTCGACCCGGACGAGGTGCCGGCCGATGCGCTCACCGCCTCGGCCAGCGGGCTCGACCCCGACATCAGCCCCGAGTACGCGCGGCTGCAGGTCGAGCGGGTCGCGCGCGAGCGCGACCTGCCGGTCGAGCAGGTGCGCGACCTGGTCGCCGAGCGCACGCTCGGTCGCACCCTGGGGTTCCTCGGCGAGCCCCGGGTCAACGTGCTCGAGCTGAACCTCGCCCTGCAGCGGCTGGCCGAGGGCGCAGGAGGATGATCGAGCCGTGGCACGCGGACGGCTGAGGGTCTACCTGGGCGCGGCCCCCGGCGTGGGCAAGACCTACACGATGCTCGGGGAGGGGCGACGCCGTGCCGAGCGCGGCACCGACGTCGTGGTCGCGGTCGTCGAGACCCACGGACGCCCGCACACGCAGGAGATGCTCGAGGGACTCGAGGTGGTCCCTCGCACCGTCGTCGACCACCGCGGTGCCAGCCTGACGGAGATGGACGTCGACGCCGTGCTGCGCCGCCGACCCCAGGTCGCGCTCGTCGACGAGCTCGCGCACACCAACGCGCCCGGGTCCCGCAACGACAAGCGCTGGCAGGACGTCGAGGAGCTGCTCTCGGCCGGCATCGAGGTCATCTCGACGGTGAACATCCAGCACCTGGAGTCACTCAACGACGCCGTGGCCGCGATCACCGGTGTGGTGCAGCGCGAGACGGTGCCGGACGAGGTCGTGCGTGCCGCCGACCAGATCGAGCTGGTCGACATGGCGCCGCAGGCCCTGCGGCGGCGGATGGCGCACGGCAACGTCTACGCGCCCGAGAAGGTCGACGCCGCGTTGTCGAACTACTTCCGCGAGGGCAACCTCACGGCCCTGCGTGAGCTCGCGCTGCTCTGGCTCGCCGACCGGGTCGACGCCGCGCTGGAGCGCTACCGGGCGAGCCACGACATCGCCGAGAGCTGGCCTGCGCGCGAACGGGTGGTCGCCGCCCTCACCGGTGGGCCGGAGTCCGAGACGGTGGCCCGCCGTGCGGCCCGGATCGCCTCGCGCGGCGCAGGCGGCGAGCTGCTCGCCCTGCACGTGCAGCGCAGCGACGGCCTGGCGGGTGCCTCGCCGGCGGCGCTGGAACGCCAGCGCGCCCTGGTCGAGAGCCTCGGCGGCAGCTACCACGCCGTGGTGGGCGACGACGTGGCGAGCGCCGTCCTCGACTTCGCCCGCGGCGTCAACGCGACCCAGGTCGTCGTCGGCGTCAGCCGGCGGTCGCGCTGGCGGGCGCTGGTGCAGGAGGGGGTGGGTGAGCGCATCACGCGCCTGTCCGGGCCCGTCGACGTGCACCTGGTGACCCACGACCGCGCGGGCAGGGGCGACGGCCGGGCGCGACGACCGGAGCTCCTCGGCCGCCGCCGTCGGGTCGGCGGGTGGGTGCTGGCCGTGCTGGGCCCGGTGGCCCTGGCGGGCGGGCTGCTGGTCACACCGCAGCTGCACGACCTGCCCACCGAGCTGATGCTGTTCCTCGCCCTGACCGTCGCGGTCGCGCTGGTCGGCGGCCTGTGGCCCGCGGTCGTCGCCGCCGTGGTCGGCAGCGTGCTGGTGAACCTGCTGTTCACCCCGCCGACCGGCACCCTCACCATCGCCGACCCGGAGAACCTGTTCGCACTCGCCGTGTTCGTCGTGGTCGCGGTGGCCGTGGCCAGCGTGGTCGACCTCGCCGCCGGGCGCACCAGCCAGGCCGTGCGCAGCCGCGCCGAGTCGCTGGCCCTCGCCGAGCTCTCGCGCTCGGTGCTCCAGGGGCAGGACACCGCACCGGCGCTGCTCGAGCGGATGCGCCAGACCTTCGGTCAGCAGGGTGCGGCGCTCTACGAGCGCGACGAACCGGGGGCGCCCTGGCGCCAGGTGGCGCTGTGCGGCGAGGACCCGGGGCCCACGCCGTCCGGCGCCCAGGTGGTGGTGCGGATGTCGCCGACGCTGCGGCTCGGCCTGGTCGGACGGGTGCTGCCGGCCACCGACCAGCGGGTGCTCGAGGCGTTCGCCGCGCACGCCGTGCTGGTGCTCGAGCGGCAGCGGCTGCGCGAGCAGGCCGACCAGGCGGCCGAGCTGCGCGAGGGCAACGAGATCCGCACCGCCCTGCTGGCTGCGGTCTCGCACGACCTGCGCACGCCGCTCGCGTCGATCAAGGCGGCGGTGAGCAGCCTGCGCGCCGACGACGTGCAGTGGGACGACGACGACGAGCAGGAGCTGCTGGAGACGGTCGCCGACGAGTCCGACCGCCTGCAGCGGCTGATCGACAACCTGCTCGACCTGTCGCGACTGCAGACCGGCGCGGTCGCGCCCGCGCGGCGTCCGGTCGCGCTCGACGAGGTCGTGCTGCGCGCGCTCGACGCCGTCCCGTCCGCCCGGGTGCGGGTCGAGGTCGACGAGCAGCTGCCGCTGGTGGTGACCGACCCCGGCCTGCTGGAGCGGGTGGTGGCGAACGTCGTCGAGAACGCCGTGCGGCACAGCCCGTCCGGGACGCCCGTGACCGTGCAGGCCGCCGCCGTCGGCGAGCGGGTGCACCTGCGGGTCTGCGACCGCGGTCCCGGGGTGCCCGAGGCCGACCGCGAGCGGATGTTCGACGCGTTCCAACGGCTCGGCGACGCGCCCGCCGGGCACGGCGTCGGGCTGGGGCTCGCCGTGGCGCGCGGGCTCGCCCGCGCGGTGGGCGCGGGGCTGGAGGCCGACACGACGCCCGGGGGAGGGTTGACCATGACGGTGACGTTGCCCGTGGCAGAGCAGGTTCCGGCGTGAGCGCGACCTCGCGCGCCGGACGCGTGCTCGTCGTCGAGGACGACCCGGCGCTCCAACGCGCGTTGGCGATCAACCTGCGGGCGCGGCACTGGGACGTCACGACCGCCTCGACCGGTGCCGAGGCGCTGGAGCGCGCGGCGGGGGGCCACTACGACGTCGTGGTGCTCGACCTGGGGCTGCCCGACCTCGACGGCACCGAGGTGCTGGCGGGGCTGCGGGGCTGGACCCGCGTCCCCGTGATCGTGCTCTCGGCGCGCACCGACAGCCACGACAAGGTCGAGGCGCTGGACGCGGGGGCCGACGACTACGTGACCAAGCCGTTCGGCATGGACGAGCTGCTGGCCCGGCTGCGGGCGGCGCTGCGGCGGGCGGCACCCGCGGACGTGGACGACCCGGTGGTCGAGGCGGGTGCGCTGCGGATCGACCTGGCGCGCAAGAAGGTGGCCCGCGACGGCAGCGACGTGCGGCTCACGCCGACGGAGTGGAACCTGCTCGAGGTGCTCGTGCGGCACCGCGGGCGCCTGGTCGGCCAGAAGCAGCTGCTGCAGGAGGTCTGGGGGCCGCAGTACGGCACCGAGACGAACTACCTGCGCGTGTACGCCGCCCAGCTGCGCCGCAAGCTCGAGGCCGACCCGTCGCGCCCGGTGCACATCGTGACCGAACCCGGCATGGGCTACCGCTTCGAGACCGGCTGAGGCTGCTCGAGCCCGGACGCGTCGGCCGGCACCTGGTCCTGCACGGGCTGGGTCGAGCGCTTCTGCTCCCAGTCGCCCAGGATGACGTTCACGTTGCGCGGCCAGCTGAGGTACCGGACCGCGAGGTTGGTCATCACTGCGAGCCGGTTGCGGTTGCTCAGCAGGAAGAACACGTGCAGGGCGACCCACGCCAGCCACGCGAGCGTGCCGCGCATCCCGATGTTGCCCGGCAGCTGGGCGACGGCCGCGCGGCGGCCGATCGTCGCCATGATGCCCTTGTCGGTGTAGTGGAACGGCGTGCTGCCCATGCCGGCGAGCAGCCGCGAGATGGTCTCGGCCACGTGCATCCCGTGCTGGATGGCCGGCTGGGCGAGCTGCGGGAGCGGCGACTCCGTGTCGCCCGACACGTCGCCGATCGCGAACACGTCGTCGAAGCCGACGACCCGCATGTCCGGGCCGATCTGGATGCGGCCGCCGCGTCCCTGCGGCAGACCCCAGGTCGACACGACCTCGTGCGCGGTGACGCCGGTGGCCCAGATGACCGACTCGGTGCGGATCACCTCGCCGTCCTTCAGCCGCACCTCCGACGGCGTCACCTCGGCGACCGCCGTGTCGAGGTGCAGCTGGACGCCGCGCTTGCGCAGCGCCTTGGCCGAGTACCGGCGCAGCGACGGCTTGAACGGCCCGAGCACGTCGGAGGCCATCTCCACGAGGTGGACCTTGATCTTGGAGTTGTCGAGCTCGGGGTAGGCGTGGGGCAGGGCGCTGCCGACCATCTCGGCCAGCGTGCCCGCCATCTCGACGCCGGTGGCGCCGCCGCCGACGACCACGACGTTCGTGGTGGCCTGCTTGCCCTCCTCGATCGCGAGCTGCTCGAGCCGGCTGAACAGGTGGTCGCGGGTCGTCAGCGCCTCGCGCCGGGTGTAGATGAGCAGCGAGTTCTCCTTGGCGCCGGGGATGCCGAAGAAGTTCGCGGTGACACCGGTCGACAGGACCAGGTAGTCGTAGTCGATGCGGTCGCCGTCGGCGAGCTCGACCTGCTTGACGTCGGTGTGCAGGCGCACGACGGTGCCCTGGCGGAACCGGGCGTTGCGGAACTTCGAGGTGAAGGCGCGCAGCGCGTACGTGACGTCGCCGGGGTTCAGGCCGCCGGTCGCCACCTGGTAGAGCAGCGGCTGGAAGGTGTTGTAACCGTTGCGGTCGACGAGCAGCACGTCGACGTCGGCCCAGCGCAGCGCCGCCACCGTCGACATGCCGCCGAACCCTGCTCCGACGACGACCACTCGTGGGCGGGTACGGTCTCGCGGTGCGGTGCTCATGGGGTCCTCTTCCCTCGGCGGCTTCCACTGGTTCCAACAGTGCCCGCAGCAGCCGCATGCCGCCGCCCGGGGTGCCCTGTGGGTGAGGTCGGTCACGCGCCGTCGCAGCGCACCTATCCTCCCACCATGACCGCCGCCGACGCGCACCAGGGACCGCTGGCGATCCCGTACGTCGACCACCACCAGGGGCCCCGGCGCGTCCTGGTGCTGCACCTGCAGCGCTCCAGCACGGTCGCGAGCGTGCCGCTGGTCGGCGTCGACGGCCGCACCTACGTGGTCGTGTGGGGCACGGTCGCGTTCGAGGTGCCCGCCGACCGGCCGGTGCACCTGTCGGTGCACCTGCAGCTCGACCGGCTGGCGTACGCCGCCTCGACGCTGCTGCTGCCCCAGCACAAGGCCGAGCTGACGTACTCGGTCAGCTGGGGACGTGGCGCCGAGCTGACGTGAACCCCTGGGAGCGGGTCGACGCCGGCGACGGCGTGCTGCTGCGGCGTCCGGTCGCCGGCGACGCCGCCGGCGTGCTGGCCGTGCACGGCGACCCGCGCGTCTACGAGCACGACCCCGACCTCACCCAGACCGACCTGGCCCAGGCGACCGAGTTCCTGCGCGAACCGCTCGAGCACTGGGAGCGCTGGGGTTTCGGCTTCTGGACGGTGCTCGTGCCCTCGTCGTGGTGGGGCGAGGGCGAGCCCGGGCCGCTGCCCGCCGACGGCGACCGCGTGCACGCCGGCCTCGGCGGCATCCGGCACCACGTGATGGCGGGTGAGCCCGTGCTGAACGTCTACTACCGGCTCGCGCCGCAGGTGCAGGGCCGCGGGCTGGCCGGACGGGTGCTCGACGCCGCCACGCGGATGGCGCCCTCGGTCGCGCCGGGCGTCGACCTCGTCGTGCGCACCCGGCCGGCCAACGCCGCGGCGCGCCGGGTCGCCGAGCGCGGCGGGTTCGTCGACGAGGGCCTCGAGCCGGGCACCGACGACATGCAGCTGCTGCGGCTCCGCGCCGGGTCACCGTCCCGCTGAGCGAAGGGCACGGTGCTAGACCCCCTCCCGGGGGGCGGGCGCCGAGCTCTTCGGTGGTGCGGCCGTCGCGACGAGCACGCGTCCGCCCACGTCGGGGTCGGTGCGGACGGTCGCCTCGAGGCCGGCCCCGCGGGCCGCAGCCAGCGCACGCTGCTCCTGCACCTCCGCGACCTCCACCGTCACCAGCCCGCCGGGCGCCAACCAGGCCGTCGCGCCGGCCAGCACGCGCCGCACCACGTCGAGGCCGTCGGCCCCGCCGTCGAGCGCGACGAGCGCCTCGTGGTCGCGCGCCTCGGGCGGCATGCCGACCACCGCCTCGCTCGGGACGTACGGCGCGTTGCAGGTGAGCACGTCGACGCGACCCCGCAGGTCGGGTGGCAGGGCGTCGAACAGGTCGGACGCCACCACGCGCCCGCCCACCGGCTCGGCGTTGCGCCGGGCGCAGGCGACGGCGTCCGGGTCGACGTCGGACGCGACCAGCGTCAGCGGCCGGTCGGTGCCGGCGAGCACGGCGACACCGACGGCTCCCGTGCCGCAGCACAGGTCGAGCACGACGGACCTGCGTGCGTCCGCCGCGAGGTGCTCGAGCGCGACGTCGACCATCAGCCCGGTGCGGGTACGCGGGACGAACACGCCGGGCGCCGTGCGCACCCGGACGCCGTGGAAGTCCGCGAAGCCCACGACCACCTCGAGCGGCTCGCCGCCGACCCGTCGCGCCAGCAGCCGCTCGAGCTCGTCCGGCCCGGACGCCGCCGACCGCAGCAGGCCCGCCTCGTCCTCGGCGAAGACGCACCCGGCCGCGCGCAGGCGGTCGACGACCTCGTCGCTCACGCGGCCCCGCCGTCGACGACCTCCAGGTAGCGCGGCGGCACGGCGTCGACGAGCCAGACGCCGTTGCCGCTGCAGCGGAAGACGTGTCCGTCGGCCGCCATCGCGGCCGCGTCGACCCGCAGCAGCACGGGCGCACCGCGGCGGGCGCCGACGACGCGGGCGGTCGCGACGTCGGGGGACAGGTGCACGTGGTGCCGTTGCCGGGGCGCGAGCCCCTCGGCGAGGATCGCTCCGAGGAACCGGTCGACCGTGCCGTGCCAGAGCACCGCGGGCGGGTCCTGCGGGTCGAGCCCGAGGTCGACGGGCACGCTGTGCCCCTGCTGGGCGCGGATACGGGTCCCGGTGCCGTCGAACGCGAACCGCTGCTTGTCGGACGTGCGCACCACCTCGTCGAGCGCGGCGCGCGAGACGTCGACGTCTGCCGTCCGCAGCGCCTCGAGCAGGTCGTCGACGCGTACCCACCCGGCGGGGTCGAGCGTCAGACCGACGGAGGCGGGGTCGTGCCGCAGCACGAGCGACAGCCGCTTCGACAGGCGGGTGATGGACGACGACCGTGACATGAGGTCAGTCTGACATGAAAACCGCGGGGTCGTCACCCGTCCCGGTGCAGCGGCAGCCGCACCGTGACGGTCGTGCCCTCGCCCTCGGTCGACTCCAGCTCGATCGACCCGCCGTGCTGCTGCACGACGCCCTGCACGATGACCAGCCCCAGGCCGGTGCCGGGGATGGCGCGGGCGGTGGCGTTGCTCGCCCGGAAGAACCGGTCGAACAGGTGCTCCTGCTCGGCCGCCGGGATCCCGATGCCCTCGTCGGCGCACCGCACCACGAGCTGCTCGCCGTCGACGCGCGCGTCCAGGCGCACCGCCCGTCCGGCCGGGGTGAACTTCACGGCGTTGCTCAGCAGGTTGAGCAGCACGCGCTCGAGCTGCAGCAGGTCGCCGCGCACCGTGGTGCCGTCCGGGGGCGGGTCGACCTCGACCCGCACCGACCCGGCGGCCGCCTGCGGCGCGACGGCCGCGGTCGCGGACGCGAGCAGTCCGGTGACGTCGACCGGCTCGGACGCCGAGCGCAGGCTGCCGCTCTCGATCCGCGACAGGGTGAGCAGGTCCTCGATCAGCGCCCGCAGCCGCTCGGTGTTGCGGGTGACGACGTCGAGCATGCGGTCCATCGCGGGCGGCACCTCACCCGCGTCGCCGTCGCGGATCATCTCGGCGTAGCCGGCGATCGAGGTGAGCGGCGTCCGCAGCTCGTGCGACACGGTCGACAGGAAGTCGCTCTTCTGCCGGTCGAGCTCCTGCAGCCGGTCGACGAGCTCGAGCTGCTGCTCGAACAGCGCCGCGTGCTCGAGGGCGAGCGCCAGATCGGCGGCGACGGCGCGCACGGTCGTGATCTCGGCCGCGCTGAAGGGCCGCGCGGCACCCGTCCACACCAGGGTCAGGACGCCGAGGACGGCGTCGCCGCTGGCCACGGGCGCGGTCACGAGTGCGGTGGCGTCGACCCGCTGGGCGAACGGCTGCGCCCGTTCGGTCCGCATGAACGCCGAACGGCGGGTGTTCTCGACCGCCCGCACGTCGCCGGACACCCACAGGTGCCAGGCGTCGCGGACCGACACCACCTCGCGGCTGGGCAGGGTCGGCGGCTCGGTGCCGGGCCGGTTCCAGCTCGCCCGCACCGGCCCGAACTCGCTGTGGTCGGCGGGGTCGGACGGCACGGCGGACCCGCCCTCGACCAGACGCACCCACGCGTGGTCGACCGAGATCGCCTCTCCCAGACCGGTGACCGCCGCGAGCGCCGCGGCACCGGCGTCGAGCTCGGACCGCACGGCGCGGCCGGTGTCGGCGGCGAGCTGGCGCAGGCGCCCGGCCTCCTCGCGCTCGTCGCGGAGCCGGTCGGCGTCGTCGGCGAGGGTGTTCACGGCCCGGGCGACGCTGCGCACCTCCGCGGGTCCCTCGTCGGTGCGCGCCCTGGCCGCCGACTCACCCATCCGCAGCCGCTCGACGACGCGCCGCAGCCGCGCGATCGGCACCACGGTCCAGCGCACCGCGCGCACGGCCGACCCGCCGCCGACGACCGCCGCCAGCACGGCGAGCGCGGCGACCACCGCGACACCCACCGACCGGATCGCCTCGGCCTCGCCGAGCACCGCCTGCCGCTCGTCGCGCAGCAGCTGGTCGAGCCGGTCGTTGGCGTCGCGGAACCGGTCGAGCAGCGCCTGGCTGCGCAGCGGGGCCGGTACGGCGCCCCCGTCGGTCGCCGGGCGGGCGTACTCGTCGTACCAGGCGGCGGCGGCGACGCGCTGCTCGTCGACCAGGTCGACGACGCCGGGCACCTCGCCCGCCAGCCGCTCGACCCGGTCGAGGGAGGCATCGGCCGTGTCGCGGCTGCCGCGGTAGGGCGCGAGCAGCTGCCGCCCGCCGAGCAGGAAGCCGCGGACGCCCGTCTCGGCGTCGACCAGCGCCTCGAGCGCCTCGGAGTTGGCGAAGACGGCGGGCGTGAGCCCCTGCGAGACGCGGTCCTGGCGGGAGCTGACGAGCAGGATGACCGCCGTGCCGCTCAGCCCGACCAGCAGGATCAGCACGACCAGGATCACCATGACCCGGGTCAGCCGGCCCGCGAGCGATGAGGCCCTGCCGCTCACGGCGCGTCGGGTCCCGCCCCGGTGCGCGTGCGCGCCGCGATCGTGCTCTCGGCGGTGTCCTCGAAACCGGTGCGGGTCATCGTCCCCCACGTCGAGGCGCGGCCGCGCAGGCCGGAGACCAGGCCGCGGACGCGCCACCACGCGGTCAGCTGGCGGTAGCCGACGTTCTCGGCGACGGCGGCGAGCACGGCCACGAGCAGGTCGCGCCAGCGCCGGTAGCGGTGGAACGAGAACTCCTCGACGCACAGCGCGGCCAGGGTGACCAGCAGCGCGTAGCCGTAGGCGACCAGCAGGAACAGCAGGGCGTACTGCACGTCGACGACCCCGAGCAGCAGGCCGAGCAGCAGCAGCACCACGCCGCCGAGCTCGATCACCGGGGCGGCGAGCTCGAACACCCAGTAGTACGGGACGGCGACCAGGCCGAGGCGCCCGTACCGGGGGTTGAGCAGCATCCGGCGGTGGGTCCAGAGCACCTCCCACAGCCCGCGGTGCCAGCGGCGCCGCTGCCGGCCGAGCACCGCCGCGGTCGACGGCACCTCGGTCCACGACACGGGCTCGGCGACGAACACGACGCGGTAGGCGCGCTTGTCCTCGCGCATCCGGCGGTGGATGCGCATCACGAGCTCGAAGTCCTCGCCGATGGTCTCGTGCAGCCCGCCGACGGCGACCACGACGTCGCGGCGGTACAGGCCGAAGGCGCCGGAGATCAGCACGAGCGCCTGCAGCCGCGACCACCCGGTGCGGCCGAGCAGGAAGGCGCGCAGGTACTCGACGACCTGGATGCGCGGCAGCCACCGTCGCGGCATCCGGACGTCGACGACGCGGCCGGCCACGACCTGGCTGCCGTTGACGGCCCGCACCACGCCGCCGGTCGCCACCGTGCGCAGGGGGTCGTCGGCGAACGGCTTCGCGACCACGAGCAGGGCGTCGGGGTCGAGCAGCGAGTCGGCGTCGACCATCGCCACCAGCGGGTAGCGCGCGACGTTGAGCCCGGCGTTGAGTGCGTCGCTCTTGCCGCCGTTGACCTTGCGCACCAGCACCAGCGGCGTCCGGCCGTCGCGCGGGACGTGCACGGACTCGATGGCGCCGCGGGTCGGTACGTCGTCCGGGACGACGCGGGGCACCTCGACCAGGTCGAACGCCTCGACCAGCCGGCCGGACGTGCGGTCGGTCGACCCGTCGTCGACCACGACGACCTCGTGCTCGGGGTAGCGCAGCGCGAGCATCGCCCGCACCGACGCCACGATGCTGAGCTCCTCGTTGTAGCCGGGGACCAGCACCGACACCGGCTGGGTCAGCGGGCTCGCCGCCGCCTCCTCGAGCCCGGCGAACGGCACGCGCCGCAGGTGCCGCGCGAACTCGAGCGCGGCCAGGGTGATGAGCACCAGGTAGCTGGTGTTGATGACCACGAAGTAGACGAGCACCGGCACGTCGACGACGTCGAGCACGGCGCGCACGACGGGGGTGACGCCGGCGTCCTCGAGCCAGGTGCGCAGCCCGTCGAGCCAGGTCACGCGACCAGCCCTCGCAGCCGCGCGGTCGCCAGCGCCTCGCGCGCGTGCGCGCCGCGCTCGGGGTCGTCGGCGAGCGCCGACAGCGCGGCCAGCCCGGTGCCGCCGCTGCGCACCAGCGAGCCCGCGGC